>CAZJEU010000001.1:0-18778 GCA_964545115.1 uncultured Christensenella sp.
CCATGGTTTTGGTTTGACACCATATGTAGTGAGTGCTAAATTTAACTTATCATCAAAAAAAAGAGGGTTTAGCACAAAATGATTACGAAAGTCAGGAAAAGAGACGGAAAAATTGAAATTTTTGACAGGGAGAAAATTGCGGCTGCAATCTTTAAGGCAGCAGTGGCAGTGGGGGGTGACGACAAGTCCACCGCCGACGGACTTTCTCACCAAGTGGAAGAGATTTTGAACAGCAATTATGTCGGCAGAATTCCTTCGGTGGAGCAAGTGCAAGACATTGTGGAAAAGGTGCTGGTGGAAAATCGTCATGCAAAAGTGGCAAAAGCATACATTCTTTATCGTGAAAAGCGAAACGCCGCGCGGGAACTGAATGCCTTGACCGGCGCCACCATCGATTTATTCTCTCGCTATCTGGACAGTGCAGACTGGCAAGTTAAGGAAAATGCAAATATGCAACATAGCGTTGCCGGATTGAACAATTTTGTGCGCGAAAACTTCACCAAAAACTATTGGCTCAACGAAATATATTCGCAAGAAGTGCGTGAAGCGCACGAAACAGGTGCAATGCATATGCACGACCTTGGTTTTTTCGGGGCTTATTGTGTCGGCTGGGACTTGCGACAAATGCTGGTGGAAGGCTTCACCGGCGTGGCAAAAAAAATGTCCAGCAGACCGGCAAAGCATCTGCGTGCCTTTTTAGGACAAGTGGTAAATGCCACCTTCACCACCCAAGGCGAAACGGCAGGTGCTCAGGCGTGGAGCAGTTTCGACACCTATTGCGCCCCCTTCATCAGTTATGACAACCTAACCTATCGCGATGTCAAACAAGCCATGCAGGAGTTCATTTTCAATATGAACGTGCCCACACGTGTAGGCTTTCAATGCCCCTTTTCCAACGTAACACTGGACATTAAGTGCCCCAAAACTCTTCGCGACCAGCCTGTCATCATCGGCGGAGTTGCACAAGAGCGCACTTATGGCGAGTTTCAAAAAGAAATGGATATGATAAACAGAGCCTTTTGTGAAATTATGCTGGAAGGTGACGCCAAAGGCAGAGTGTTCACTTTCCCCATTCCCACCATAAATGTCACCAAAGATTTTGATTGGGACAGTGAAATCGTCAATAGCATCATGGACATAACCTGCAAGTATGGCATTCCATATTTTGCAAACTACGTCAATTCCGACTTGTCTCCCGAAGATGCCGTGTCGATGTGTTGTCGGCTTAGATTGAACGTGTCGGAGCTGCGAAAGCGTGGTGGCGGCTTGTTTGGTTCCAACCCATTGACGGGCTCGGTGGGCGTTGTTACGCTCAACCTTCCACGCATTGGCTATCTTGCTGTGGACGAAAAGGACTATTTTAATATGCTGGCGAAATATGCCAACATTGCCAAAAGTTCGCTTGAAATCAAAAGAAAAGTGGTGGAAAATCAGACGGAAAAAGGACTTTATCCTTATTGTCGCTTCTATCTGCGTGACGTCAAAAAGCGCACCGGTGGTTATTGGAACAATCACTTCAACACAATTGGCATCGTTGGAATGAACGAAAGTCTTCTCAATTTTATGAAAAAAGATATAACCACTAAGGAAGGGCAAGCGTTCGCCATTAAAGTTATGAACTTTTTGCGCGATAAAATGGTGGAATTCCAAACGGAAACAGGGCATCAATACAACCTTGAAGCCACCCCTGCCGAAGGAGTGAGTTCCCGCCTTGCCAAACTGGATGTCAAAAGATATCCCGACATTATCACCGCTGGCAAAAAGGCGGTGAGTTACACCAATTCCACGCAAATCCCTGTGGAGTTTTCCGATGACATTTTCAAAGTGGTGGAGTTGCAGGACGAATTGCAATCGCTTTATACAGGCGGCACTGTTTTGCACCTTTATTTGGGAGAGCGCATTGAAGACAAAGAAGTGTGCAAAAAATTGATTAAGAAAATTTTCACCCTGTCCAAAATGCCTTACATCTCCATCACTCCCACGTTCAGCGTGTGTGAAGACCACGGCTACATCGCAGGCGAACATTTTGCCTGTCCTTCTTGTGACAAAAAGACGGAAGTCTGGTCGCGTGTGGTGGGCTATTTGCGACCAGTGCAAGACTATAACGACAGCAAATATGACGAATATATGAACCGCAAAAAGTTTGTTTTGGACGACGAAGATGACGATGTTCTAAGTGATTTCATCACAAACTAAAATAATGTTCCGGTTTAATTTTCAGCCAACTTTATTTTTAAACAACGTAATTTTCAACCAACTTTTAAACTTAAATTAAAATGCTTTTTAAAGGTTCAGAAAGGATGAACATATGCACATAGGTGGAATGGTTAAAAACTCATTTGTCGATTTTCCAAACACGCTCGCTTGCGTGTTTTTCACCACTGGTTGTAATATGCGCTGTTGGTATTGCCACAATTCCCATCTCTTTGATGCCGCCCCGAAAGTAAGCGAACAAGAGGCGCTGGACTTTTTGAAAGAGCGCAAAACCTTTTTGGAAGGAGTCGTCATCTCAGGCGGGGAGCCCACGTTGCAACCTGACTTGAAAGCCTTCATCACAAAAATCAAAAAACTAGGCTTTCAGGTTAAGTTAGACACCAACGGCAGCCACCCCGACATTCTTATCGACTTGGTGCAAAGCGGCTTGCTGGACTATGTCGCTATGGACATTAAAGCACCTTTGGCGAAGTATGAAAAAGTGGTGGGCAAGGTTGATTTTTTGCAAAATGTCGCTCGTTCGAGAGATTTTTTGTTGCAAAACCTTGTGGACTATGAATTTCGCACCACCTTTTCTCCCGATTTAACTCTTGCCGATTTAGAACTTCTTTGCAACGAAATCAAAGACGCCGAAAATTTTAGTCTGCAAAGATGCGTGTTGCCCGACAAAGTCAGAAACAGAATGCAGGAAAAATCTTTTGGAGAGATGAAAGAAGGGGAAGAAATAGCCAAGAAATATGTTAAAAACGTCCTTTTGAAAGGAGTAACCTAAATTTAAAACTTGCGATAAAACTTCTTTAAAAAATTTGATTGCAAACATACAACCCTCAAAAATTGGGGGTTTATTTTTGCTTTTCGGTATGGTATAATAAGGGCACTAAAAGGAAAGAGTTATGTTTTTGGATTATCTCCCACTCATCATCGTCGCAACTCTGCTTTTGCTTGCCACTGTTCTTTTTTGCGTACTTGTGCCGGTGAAAGTATGGTTGAAGGCTTTGTTTTCGGGCGTGCCAGTTTCTGCCCGTGCGCTTTCCAGTTTAAAACTGCGCAAAATCAAACCAGAAATTATAGTGGAAGAATATATCTATGCCAAAAAAGCCGGCATCGACATTGTTTTGGAAGAACTTGCCACGCATCACATCAGTGGTGGCAACGTTCGTCGGGTGGTGGACGCTCTGATTGCCACCAAAAATGTTTCGCTTGAATTGTCGCTGGACACAGCAAAAGCCATCGACTTAACTGGGGTGAATGTGGGCGAGATTGTGCACGAATCCATTACGCCAAAAGAAGTGTCTGTACCCGAAATCTCTGCTTTCTCACCCGATGGCGTGGAAATTAAAGCCACTCTTACCCTCACTCTCAAAATTGATTTGGGAAGATTTTTGGGCGGAGCAAAAGAAAACACCATAATCTCCCGTGCCACCGAAGCCGTTATTTGCCTTGTTTCTGCCACCAACAGCAGTGAAATTCTATCCAATCCCGACCTTTTGCCACAGTTTGTGGAAGCCCGCCGAATTGACGAAAACACCGCATTTTTGCTGCTCAGTGTCGACCTTGTAAAACTGGAAAAAGGGCGTGACCTTGTCCGCGAACAAGAAGAGCAAGACCGCGAACGTCAAAACCAACTGGCACTGCTTGCCGCCGAAGAGGAAAAAGCACTGGTGCGACTGGAACAAGAGCGCCTTAGAGTTAAGGCAGAAGAAGAAAATCTCAAACGTGCCCAACTGGAAACAGAAGTGCCCAAAGCACTGCTCAAAGCCTTTGAAAAAGGCAAGATGGAAGTGATGGATTATTATAAAATGCAAAACATCATCGCCGACACCAATATGCGAAAGGCTCTTTTCGACCAAACGAAAGAAGAATTGGCAAAACCCAAATCTGACTTCGACTTTGATGCCGACGAAGATTTTGTTTAGGATAAGGAGAAACAATGTTTGAAACACTTGCCATAATATGTTCGCTCTTTTTTCTGCTCTCCTTCATTGTACTTTTCAGAAAAGCTCTGGCAAAGTTTTTTTCTTTTTTGTTTTCTCCCATCAAACGAAAGATTGCAAAAAGAAAAAAAGAAAAACAGCGCCGTCTGGCAGAAGCGCGCGCTATCATTGTGCCTAAACTTGTGAATACAACGCCTGTTGAAAAACTTCCTCCCCCTCCTTCTGCCGAAGAAAATGACAAGCCTCAAAAAGAAGAAGTTGAAAGCGAAGAAGAGTCATTTAAATATATAAAAGAAAGAGTAAAATCGTTGCAAAGTCAAACGGGAGAGTCTTTTGCCAACGAGCAGGAAAGTGCAGGAATAGACAGTGACTTAAACCGCATTTCCAAAAGTTACCGAATGATTGACCCCGACAAAATTTCACCAGTAAACCGCGAGAGATTGTCACGTTTTAATCAAGAAGAATATTTGCCACCTTTCATAAAATCTCGTTTAGAAAGCGATGAAAATGCCATCTTGGCAAAAAGAAGGCAAATGGAAAATATTAAAAAACAAAGTGTAGAAAAATTTCTAAAAGAAAAGAAGACTCCCGCCGAAGTGGAGATAGACGGCAAAAAAATCGACCTTTCCAACCTGCCACCAAACATAAAAAAACTTTTAATAGCGGGAATATTGAACAAAAAAGACTTTTGATAAAGGTCTTTTTTTAAGATAAAAGTTTTTCGGATGCAGACATTTCGTTTGACAAACAAAGACTTTTTCAATTATCATTAAATTATAAATTTGAGGTGAAGATTATGAAGTCTTATTCTTTTGGCGACATCACAAAACGACAGATGAAAACGCTGGCTCACACCCTTTCCACCATCGGTGGCAGAGCAGAGCAAGTGCACTTTTTCTCTTCCGAAAAGAAGGTGACCGACCTTTATCCTGTGGACATTGCCATGCTGGAACCCACCGAAATTTTCCCCTATCACATTGTCACCACTGTGGGGCTGAGCGCTTTTAAATTTATGAAAGACGTCGCCCGTGCCGAACTTATCCTTATGCTTCCGCTTGAATGGAAGACGACTTTTTCCAAAAAGGAATATCTTTGGCCGATAAATCTGTTGCAAGACATTGCGTTTAATGTCATAAAAAACGAAGTGGGCGTGTTGCCTTACCAAGTCTATCAAACAACGGAGAAAGAGCCTTATGAAACCACTGAATACGTCGGCGGCATTGTCAATTTCCCCGAGTTTATGCCTCTTGAATTTATAGACGAGAAAATTGATTTCGACTACACGCGTTTTTATCAACTGGTGCCCATCACTGCCAAACAGCACAACAAAATTGCCGACATCGGCGCCGAAAAGTTCATTCGCTTTGACCTTCACGACGCCAATGGGCCACTTTTGAACATCTCTCTTCCTGACGTGCGCAAAAATGCCGCCAAGAAAATCGACAAAATAATCTCTCACAACGAGCGAAAATTAAAAGGAAAATAAAGAAAGGTTTAGCACCTTTTTTTGTTACAAACACTATGAAAAGGAAAATTTTAGGCATCGACCCCGGTTTTGCACTGGTAGGGTTCGGAGTGGTGGAAGAAGAGTATGGCAGGTTTAAAGTTGTGGATTATGGAGTCATTTCCACCGACAAAAACGAAAACTTCGCTTTAAGACTGCAAAAAATTTATGAAGGAATGACTAGCCTGATAGACCTTCATTCGCCCGATGCACTTGCAATTGAAGAACTTTTCTTTTTCAAAAACCACACCACCGTCATTCCCGTGGCGGAAGCCAGAGGAGTCATCATTCTTGCTGGCAAGCAAAAAAACGTGCCTCTTTATGAATATACTCCCCTTCAAATCAAGCAAGCCCTCACCGGCAACGGCAGAGCCGAGAAAAGACAAGTTCAATTTATGGTAAAAAACATTCTAGGGCTTTCTCTCATTCCAAAGCCCGACGATGCAGCAGACGCTGTGGCTGTGGCTCTCACTCATCTTCAAACCAACAATGCTTTGAAAGACAACAGCATTTAACAATAAAAGTTTTTAGGAAAGGAAAAAATGTATAGTTATATCATCGGCAATATCACCGAAAAAAACGAAAATTCTATAACGCTGGAAAACGGCGGCATTGGCTACGAAGTGGCGGTGTCCAGTTTCGCCAGGAGAGTGTTTGAAAATGTGAGAGGGGAAGTGAAAGTGCTTATCTATCATCATCAACGTGACGACGGCTCCACTCTTTTTGGATTCTATTCCAAAGAAGAAAAGGAAATGTTTTTAAATCTTATCACCGTCTCTGGCATCGGCCCCAAAATGGCGCTTACCATTCTCTCAAACGTCGCTCTCACCGACCTTTGCCTGATAATCTATCGGGAAGATGCCGCTTCGCTTTCTTCGGTGAAAGGCATCGGCAAAAAAACGGCAGAGCGCATTATAATCGAGTTAAAAGACAAAGTCGGAGTGGTGGCGGGCGACTTTTCGCAAATGGACATAGCAGGCGAACTGAGTGATGCGTGCAGTGTCCTTGTGTCGCTGGGGATGAACAAAATGGAGTCGGAGCGATTGGTCAAACATTGTTATGTGGAAGGCGATAGTGTGGAAATGCTTGTTACAAAAGCACTGTCCCGAATGAGAAGTTAAGGTTTTAAAAGGCAACGGAATAAAATTTTGCACACAAAATTAAAGGGAAGAAAATGAACGAATATATCACCAGCACCAAATTATCTGGCGAAGAAGAAATGGAAAACTCGCTGCGTCCTAGGCGGCTAAGCGAATATGTAGGGCAAACAAAGGTAAAAGATGCCCTCTCCATTTTTATCAAAGCGGCAAAGAACAGAAAAGAATCGCTCGACCATGTGTTGCTCTACGGCCCTCCCGGGCTGGGCAAAACCACGCTCTCACATATCATTGCTGCCGAATTGGGCAGCAGTCTTAAAGTCACCAGCGGTCCCGCCATCGAACACGCCGCCGACCTTGCCGCCATTCTTACAAATTTGCAAAAAAACGATGTGTTGTTCATCGACGAAATTCACCGCTTGCGTCACACAGTGGAAGAGATTTTATATCCAGCAATGGAAGACTATTCTCTCGACTTTATCGTAGGCAAAGGTCCAAGCGCACGTAATATGCGGCTGAAACTGCAACCTTTTACTCTCGTTGGCGCCACCACCAAGGCAGGCAACATCTCTTCGCCCTTGCGTGATAGATTTGGCATCATTCATCGGTTGGAACTTTATGACGCCATGGAACTTGCTTCTATCATCACCCGCAGTGCCGGCATTCTTAAACTAGACATTTTGCCAGAGGCAGTCAAAGAGATTTCGCTTCGCAGTCGGGGCACTCCAAGGGTGGCAAACCGATTGTTAAAACGAGTGCGTGACTTCGCCGAAGTCAAAGGTAGCGGCGTGGTCAGTCTGGACATTTGTCGCGATGCACTTGACATGATGGACATTGACGAAAAGGGATTGGACTTTGTCGACCGCCGATTGTTGGAAAGACTGATTGTCACTTTTGGTGGCGGGCCAGTGGGAGTGGAAACATTGGCGACCAGCATTGGGGAAGAAGTTGCCACCATTGAAGACGTCTACGAACCCTATCTCATTCGTCTTGGTTTCATTGCACGCACCCCGCGTGGGCGAATGGCTCTGGACGGTGCATATGAGCACTTAAACATTAAAAAAATTGAAAAATAAAAAGATGCAAAACAATGATTGATTACACCCAAAAAAGCAGTTATAAATTTGACCTGCCACCCGAACTTATCGCCCAAACTCCCATCGAGCCACGAGATTCATCGCGGCTTTTAACTTTTGACATCACAAAAAGAACAGTTCAGCACAACCATTTTTTTGATATCATAGAGTTTTTGCACGCTGGGGATGTGCTTGTGCTTAACGACACCAAAGTCCTTCCTTGCCGCTTGCTGGGAGTTAAAGCCGAAACGCAAGCAAAAGTGGAGATTTTTCTTACAAAACGTCTTAACCTTACCGATTGGCAAGTGTTGTCAAAGCCAGCAAAACGGCTGAAAGTGGGCAACAAAGTTTTATTTTCACAGAGTTTCTCTTGCGAAATTTTGGCTGCGAATGAAGGCGGTGAAAAGCACGTTCGGTTTTCTTTTTCGGGTAGTTTTGAAGAGAATCTTTCCAACGTCGGCGTGATGCCCCTGCCTCCTTATATAAAAGAAAAACTGGACGATGCCAAGCGCTATCAAACAGTTTATTGCTCCACCCCCGGCTCCACAGCGGCTCCCACAGCAGGGCTTCATTTCACCGAAGAATTGCTTAAAAAGATTGAAGAAAAGGGAGTGGAAATCGTCCGCCTTCTTTTGCACGTCGGGCTGGGCACCTTTCGTCCAGTGAAGACGGAAAATATTTTGGAACACAAAATGCACAGCGAATTTTATGAAGTGTCTTCGCGCGCCGCCGACAGAATAAACCTTGCTAAAAGGGAACATCGTCGCATCATCGCCGTAGGCACCACTTCGCTTCGTACACTGGAAAGCGCAGGCAAAACGGGCGAAGTTTTGGCAGGCGCAAATGAAACTAAGTTGTTTTGCTATCCGCCCTATGACTTTAAAATTGTGGACGCCCTTATCACAAATTTTCACCTGAGCGAAAGCACTCTTCTTATGTTGGTGTGTGCCTTTGCAGGCTATGAAAACGTGATGAAACTCTACGCCGAAGCGGTGAAAGAGAAATATCGTTTTTTCAGTTTTGGAGATGCTTGCTTTTTCTATAACTCACTTAAAACCCCCACAAAAAATGACTTAAAAACGACTGAAAACAGTCCGAAAACAGCTCGAAAACAACCCAAAATTGAGCAAAAACGACTCAAAATTGAGCAAAAACAGCCCAAAAATTGATGAAAAGTTGACAATTTTTGCAACTAAGACTAAGAATGTTTTAAAATAACTTTAAGGAAAATTTGCAACTGAAAACTTAAAAGTTAGATAAAAGAAAGTGCAATCTTTTAGAATTGTAAAAAAAGAATAGGAAAAAGGAAGAGAAGATGAAAGAAAATTTTAAGTTTAAAACAACGCATATAGACAAAAATTGCTTGGCTCGCACGGGAGTTTTTTCCACCCCACACGGCGATATCGAAACTCCCATTTTTATGCCCGTGGGCACGCAGGCGACGGTGAAAAGTCTAACCCCCGAAGATCTTAAAAAAATAGGCACGCAAATTTTGTTGTCAAACACCTATCATCTGTTTTTGCGTCCCAGAAACGACATTATAAAAAAGGCAGGTGGGTTGCATAAGTTTATGAATTGGGACGGACCCATTCTCACCGATTCGGGCGGTTTTCAAGTGTTTTCGTTGTCAGCTTTTCGCAAAATCTCTGATGAAGGGGTAGAGTTTAAGTCGCATTTGAACGGTGAAAAACATTTTATGTCTCCCGAAAAATGCATTGAAATTCAAAATGACCTTGGCAGTGACATTGTTATGCAACTGGATGAATGCACGGAGTTTGGCGCCAGTTATGAAAAAAGTGCTCTCGCCGTAGAGCGCACGGCGAAATGGTTGAAACGGTGCTTTGCTTTCCAGCAAAATGATAAACAGATGTTGTTTCCTATTGTTCAGGGCAACGTCTTCTGTGACCTTCGCCAAAAAAGTCTGGAATATGCCTTGCCCTTTGTAAAATGTGGCATTGCTATCGGTGGACTTTCGGTGGGAGAGCCAAAGGAAAAAATGTATGAGATTTTAGACTTTTTAAAAGACAAAATGCCCAAGGATAGCCCACGCTATTTGATGGGGGTGGGCAGTCCCGACTGTTTGCTTGAAGGAGTTTTGCGTGGTGTGGATATGTTCGACTGTGTGCTTGCCACTCGCATTGCCAGAAACGGCACCGCCTTCACAAGTGCTGGTAAAGTGGTGATTAAAAACGCTGAATATAAAGAAGACTTTTCGCCACTGGACAGTGAATGCGACTGCGAATGTTGCCAAAATTACACCAAAAGTTATCTGAGACATTTGGTGAACGCAGGAGAGATTTTGGGCGCCCGGTTATTGTCCATTCATAATTTGCGGTTTTTGTTGAACTTAATGGCAGGCATCAGACAAGCAATCAAAGAAGACCGCTTTTTGGAATTTCGCGCCCAGTTTTACGAGAAATATAACAAGTGAAAAAAAGAAAAATTTGAGCGCTGAAAGTCGTTAAAACAGTTGGATTTTTAGAAGAGATGTACTATAATAAAAAAAGTATTTCAAATAAGGAGAGTTTTTATGTTAAATTTGCTTTGTGCCGCAGATGGCATCGGCTGGACAATCGCGCTGGTTGGCTTGCTGGTATTGATGGTGGTCTATCTTATTTTTGGCACTATCAACCGCAGAAAAAGTCAGGAGCAGGCATTGAAAATGCTAAACGACCTGAAAAAGGGCGACAAGGTGGTCACCAATGCCGGAGTCTATGGCGAAGTGGTGTCTATGAGAGAAACTAACATGGGCAAAGTGGTGGTTATTAAAACCGGGCATGACGATGACGCCAAACGTGCCAGTTTTCTTACGGTGAATGCAAGTGTTATTTTGGGCATTGACAGAAAGGAAGATTTGATTTTGGACAAAGATGGCAACGTGATTGAAAGTGCTGAACTTAAAGAACAAGTGCTTGAACCCAAAGCCCAAGAGGTTAAAGAAACAAAGAAAGAAACCAAAAAACCAACAGCCAAAACGCAACCGGCAAAAACTGCTGTTGAGAAAAAGGATGCTGCTTCCGTAGCCAAAAAGCCTGTGACGAAAAAGCCCGCAGCGAAAAAACCGTCAGTCGCTAAAAAACCAACAGCGAAGAAGCCGACGGAAAAGAAATAATTTTAAAATTAAAAGCCACCTATAAGGGTGGTTTTTTATTGCTCTCGATTGGATTGTTGACGTTATTGTTCTTTTGTTTTCGATTTAATTTGTCGAGATTAGTTTTGGATTTGAGTGGTTGATTGAGAAATGATTGGTTGATATATGGTTGTCTTTGGGGCAGGGCGAGCAGGTTGCCGACAGAGTCGGCAACGCATCCACTTTGAAAGTGGATGCAGTCTTGCTTGCCTTTGGCAAACAAGACTCTGCCCGCCCGTTTTTAGATAGAAACATTTATTTTATTGCTGCCTTCACTATCTTTAAGATCGGTGTTTATCAGTTGGTTCACCAGAGAGAAATATCTTTAAAAAGATTTATTGTCGCCACCATCTATTCATTAGTTTTCTTATCAGAGAGAAACATATTATTTTTGAAACAATCATAAATTTCGCCCACGTGTCATAAATTTTACTAATAAGTTTGAAAAGGGGAAGATATGGAAAGAACTTTGAGAAAACGTGTGCTGTCGCCCGTGGTGAAAGGAGTGCTTTTTTCGGTGTGCTTTTCGGTGGTGGCAGTGTTGCTGTTTGCCATTATATATAAATTTGTCGATTTCACCGAACCAGTTATAAAAGTTATCAATCAAATTATTAAAGTGTTGAGCATATGTTTTGGTGTGTCGGTCGCTCTCAAAATCGACAGGCAAAGAGGGGCGCTTAAAGGAGCCATCATCGGCATTTTATATGTCATTTTGTCCTACACCATTTTTTCCATTCTGGTGGCAGACTTTACTTTCGGCATAAGTGTTTTTATAGACCTTTTCTTTGCTGTCATCGTGGGGGTTATTTGCGGGGCGTTTATGGTGCGCCTTAAAAAGTATTAAGAAAAGAGTAAAAAGATAAATTTTTATTTTTAATTTAAAAACTTCTTTTTTGGCAACAATTTTCTTTAAGAGAGTTGTTGCTTTTTTAGACGCAGAAATTCAAATTTATGTTTGACTTAGCGCATGCCTTTAAGTATACTAAACAATAGCCAAAAGGAGACTTAAATGAGTAAGGCTAGAAGTAAGACCAAACTTATCATCGTCGCGATTTTCACTATCATTGGATTGCTGCTTACATTTGTCAGTTTTGTGGTGCCCACCACAAACACCACTTTTAAAGGTTTTTTTAATGCAATCAATTTTGGATATGACATCGGCGGCGGCAGATTGTCGGTGTTTGAAGTGGCAGAAAGTGACGCCAGTTCCACCAACCTTGATACAGAACTGAACGAAACAGTCCGCCGATTGCAAGCCAATTTTGCATCACAAGGGTTTAATGTTACCCGTCAGAACCAAACGGTGCGCATTGAAGTGTCGCACTATGACGACCTTAAATTGACAACTATTCTCTCTCAGGCAGGAGCCAGTTTTGACTTGCAAAATCTCATCGGTGGCAGCGACGGGTTGAGTTTCAACGATTCCAGCAGCGACTTTGATGCAGAGGGAAGCATTAGTGAAAAATATGTTAAAAGTTGCAAAACTTTGCCGTCTGTTGTTAGTGATGGCAGGGACAACTTTCCTGTGCTGATTGAATTCACCGAGGAAGGGCAAGTGTTGTTCAAAGAACTAACTCAGAAAATAACTGACAACTCGGGCTCGCTTTATATGCACATAAATGGCAAAGTTTATAATTCCAGTGGGTTTTCTTTGCAAGGTGCCGTTTCTAATTTAACGCTTTATTCCACTTCGCAGACCTCTGCACAGGCTCTGATGCATCAAGTCAATGCACTGGCAAAACCACTTAGGCTCTCGATAATTGTAGATGACGTCGTGACTGCGGGGCTGAACACCGGCACAGGCAACGTGTTTGGCAACATTCAGTTTATGCTTTGTGCGGCGCTTATTGCAGTGTTTGTGGCAAGCGTCATATGTCTTTTGGTGAGATATCGTATGCTTGGGGTCATTGCGACAGTGGCGATGCTACTTTTTGTTTCTATCTATGCCTTTTTTCTTCAAAGCATTCCGCTTATTCTGCTTGATATCAACGGGTTGATGGGCGTGCTGCTTTCTTTTGCGCTGCTCTTTTTCACCATTCGCACCATTTTTGAAGGAGTGAGAGAAGAGTATGCCGTGGGTAAGAGAATTCCCAACAGCGTTAGTTCGGCTTTTAGAAAATCAATTATAAACACATTGGAAAAATCTATTTTCCTTTTACTTTTCGCAGCAGTTTTGTTTATTGTTGGCACAGTTGCTTTTCAAGCATTTGCCGCGGCACTGTTCGTGGGGCTGATTGTAAACTTCTTTGTTGTCTTCGTCGCTCTGCGAGGAATGTGCCTTTCCTATACTGTTGTGAATAGCACCAAAAGAACCTATTATAATTTGAAAAGGGAGGAAGTGAGAGATGAAATCTGATTCCTCTAAGAATAAAAAAATGAAAAAAAATAAAGAAAAAAGTGATTTCTTGTCCTTTGCAAAACCCATTTTGGTGGTGTGTTTGGCGTTGGTTATGCTGGCGGGAGCAATGGTGGCTTTCTATGGCTTTAATGCTGGGGTGGATTTTCGCGGTGGCAATCAGTTGGTGGTCGATTTTTCTTTAACAACAAATGTTGACATTGAAAACGATGAAGACTTGGCACAAGCAACGAATGTTGTAAAGGACATTTTGCAGACAAACGGCGTGACGGTAAATTCTTTTCAAGTGATGAGTGAATTTGGCACAAAGAGTTTTGTCGTTACCTTTGAGAGGGTTTCGCAACTGACGATGCAAACTATTCGTGTGGCGATAAACGAGCAATTTAACGAGACGGAAGAATTTCTTTTGCTAGAAAGTGAAGCTAATGCTGTGGACATTTTAGGGAATAATTTTGACCTGACCCGAAAGTCTTCTGTAATTGAGTCTTTCGTAAAAAGTGACCAGTTCTTTTCCACTCTTTCCGCTCTTTTGTTTGCGCTTACGATTTTGATGATTTATGCTTTTTTCCGTCTGAAATTTGCAGGTGGAACGGCGGTGTTTTTCACAGGCGTGTTTGACGTTGTGATGACGCTAGCTTTTCTGGCGTTGGTGCGCGTGCAAATCAGTTCGTATATTTTTGTATTGATGGGAGTGGTTCTTGCCGTTAGTGTGTATATGAGTGCCGATTTTGCCCTTGATATTAAGGACAAACTGCGAGACAAGCGCTTTGAAGACCAACCGATGAGAAATTTAGCAAATCTGGTGGCTCAGGAAAAGTGGAAAAAGAATTTTTCGTTGGCAATATGTGCTTTTGTGGGGCTAATTATTTTGGCATTTATAACGCTGGGTAGCGTGATGTATGTCGCTCTGGCAGCGCTGGTGGGAGCGACAGTTATGTTGGCTTCGCACACGTTTATTATGCCAGCATTTTACCTTTTCTTTTCTAAAAACCAAACCAATAGAGCAGTCGCTACAAAGCAAAAAGAAGAACAGAAGGCAACCGAATCGCAAGAAAAATAGAGTTGGATTGTAAAACAAAAAGGATAATTGTCTTATTATTATTTTTGTGTTAAGATAAATCAATATGAGAAAAAATGAATATAACCTTTCCCCCATTGTTAGGGATTTGCTGAGAAAGCGGGGAGTGGAAACAGAGGAGCAACTCGATGGTTTTTTGGACCCGACTGACTCTGCTTTTCATCATCCTTTCTTGCTTTCGGGCATGGAAAAACTGAAAAAACGCATTGAAAAAGCCATCAAAGATAAGGAAAAAGTGCTTATTTTTGGTGACTATGATGTGGACGGTGTGAGCGCCACGGCTATTTTGATGAAGTATTTTGCTGAGAAAGATTTTTATGTCGACTATTTTTTGCCCAATAGATATGTAAACGGGTATGGGTTGACCAACGACACCTTAATTTTCATTAAAGAAAAGTTTAATCCCGCACTCATCATCACTGTCGACTGTGGCATTTCTGCTGCGAAAGAAGTGGAGTTTGCCAAGACGCTTGGGATGGAAATCGTCATCACCGACCACCATGACATTCCCGACGAAATCCCCCAAACCATTGTAGTGAACCCCAAACTGGAAAATCAGAAATATCCTTTCAAGCAGTTGTGTGGCACGGGCGTTGCGTTCAAAGTGGTGCAGGCGCTGTGTGGCTGGAAAGAGGCTAAGAAATATTTGGGCATTGCCGCCATCGCCACCATTGCCGACATTGTGCCTCTGGTGGACGAAAATCGTGCCATTGTAAAACTGGGAATGAGAGCTTTTGACAGCAATCTTCCGCGCGGAATTAAAATGTTGTTTGAAGAAAACAAACTGAATTTTAACTGTTCTTCCACCGACATTGCCTTCAAACTTGCACCCAAAATTAACGCTGCGGGCAGAATGGGAGATGCAGGAGTTGCGCTAAAACTGTTTATAAAAGAAGATAAAATTCTGCTTAAACAGACCATCGAAACGCTGGGAGAACTGAACGGCGCCAGACAGGCGCTTTGCAACCTTGTGTATGATGACGTTAAGAAAAGATTGGTAAAAATAAATATCGCCAACTATAACTCCATCGTGCTTTCCAGCAAAAAATGGGACAGTGGCATTCTCGGCATTGTGGCTGCCAAGGTGGCGGGTGAGTTCAATCGTCCCACCATCCTTTTTCAAGAAGTGGGAGAGGAATTGAAGGGCAGTGCCAGAAGCGTTAGAGATATAGATATTTTTTCTGCCATTTCCAGTCTGAAAGAAGTGCTTGAAGCCTTTGGCGGGCATAAAATGGCGGCGGGATTGACTATAAAAAAGAGTAATTTTGCTGCTTTTCTTTCCAGTTTAAACAAGTTTTTAGACAAAAACTATCAGCCCAAAGATTTTGTGACCGCTCAAACCTTTGACCTTGATTTAAAGCCGGAAGAAATCTCTGCCAAACTGGTGAGAGACCTCGAAGTTTTTGAGCCGTGTGGGTGCGGCAACCCCAAACCGGTGATTAACCTGACTCTCAGCAAGAGAGCGACTTTTGCCGCTATGCCCAAGCATCCTAGCCATCTTACAATCGCCGATGGCGAAGTGAACATTGTGGCTTTTAATAGTCACAAATATTTGCCTTTGCTTAAAAATTCGCTCTTAAAGCAAGTGCAAGTGGAAATGCAGGAAAGTATTTTTAGAAATAAGTCATACATTAAAGGTGTGGCGCGAAACATCACCACGGGCGAGATAGCCAAACCCAAAAACAACGACATTTTATCGGGTGAATATATTAAACAACTTTTCTACACCGGCTTTTTGTCCAGACGAGTTTCAAACTATCAACAACCTGATTTGGAAAAAGTGGTGCAAAAAGCAAAAATAGAGCTTTTCGGCACGTTGTTTGTGGCTTTTACTTACAATTCATACAAAGAATTTTGCGACAATTATAAAGAGTTGGCATTGCAACATTTTATGTTTGAAGTCATCTCCAACAGCGGCATAAACAGCATTGTTCTCTCGCCAGAAAACTTTGACAATTTCGGTGCTTACAAACGAATAGTTTTTTTGGATGCTGTTCTTTCCAAAGGTTATCTGGGCAAAATATCCAAACTTTCAAACGCTCTTTTGCTCGTTCCAAAAGACAAAAAAACGCCTAGCAATATTTTCGGCAATTTGAAAACGGACAGAAGAGTGTTTGGAGAATATTTCAAAACTTTAAGTTCCTTTGCCTCCAAACAAGCCAGCTTTTATGGCGATGCCGATTTGTTTCGCATGCTCTATGCCACAAATAAAAGCTTAAATTTTAAGCAGTTTATCTTTTGCTTTTATGTGTTTTTAGAGTTGGGCATTTTTGAGTTGGAGAGTGAAAATGAATTTTTCTTTTTGAAAGAAAACAAAAAAGTGGTGTCGCATCTTACCAACTCTTCCTTTTACAATTCACTTTCGCTACTAATCAATGTGGTTAAATAAAGAGAACTTATTTTTTGAAAGCGAGGGTTTAAAAAAGCATTTGACAAACTTAGCGAAAAGGAGTAACATACTTTTTATACCTGAGGCATGGGGGTGCGCGATTTTCTCTCACGAGCGGCTCCTCTGTCCATGGCGAAAATTAAAGGAGAGAAAGATGGACAAGGCAAGAAAGCAAGAAGTCATCAAGACTTTTGCAAGAAGCGAAAAAGACACCGGTTCCACCGAAGTGCAGATTGCCCTCTTAACCGAGCGCATCAACCATCTCACCGAGCATATGAAGGCGAACAAGGGAGACAAACATTCCAGTCGCGGACTTATCAAAATGGTGGGGCACAGGAAAGGTCTTTTGAAATATCTCGAAAAAGAAGATTTGATGAGATATCGCGAAATCAAAAAACAACTGGGCATTCGTTAAAAACTTAATAGCGGGTTTAAAGATGATAAGTAGTCTTTTTGCCCGTTTTTTTATTGTTTTTGGTGCCACTCGTTCAAGAAAACCTTTGGTAAAAACGATTTTTGGGTATATAATTTAATTAGTTTATTAGGAGAAAAAATGAAAGAAAATGTTTTTAAAACCCTTCTCGGCGGCAAGGAATTGCTTGTGCGCACGGGAAAATATAGCGAGCAAGCAGATGGAACTTGCTGGGTGCAATGTGGCGAAACCATCGTGCAATGCAGTGTGACAATGGCGCAAACGGCACGTGCGGGCATCGACTTTTTCCCGCTGGGAGTCGATTTTGAAGAAAAAATGTATTCGGTGGGCAAGATACCCGGCGGATTTAAAAAGCGTGAAGGACGTCCCAGCGACAAGGCAATTTTGACTTCCAGACTTATCGACAGGCCGCTTAGACCTCTTTTTCAAAAAGGCATTTACAACGATGTGGCAGTCGTTTGCACGGCACTTTCGGTGGACCCTGACATTGCGCCCGAGATGCTTTCGATGATTGCTTCCAGCGTGGCAGTTTCCATTTCTGACATTCCTTTTGCAGGCCCGACAGGCAGTGTTGTCGTGGGAAAGTTGGACGGAAAATATATTATCAACCCCACTTTTGCCGAACGTGAAAAGAGCAGTATGTTGGTGACGGTTAGTGGCACCAAAGATGCTATTTTGATGGTGGAAGCAGGGGCAAATGAAGTGAGCGAAGAAGATGTTTTATCGGCCATTATGTTTGCACACGAAGAGATTAAAAAACTGGTGGAATTTCAGGAAACTATCGTGAAAAAGATAGGCAAGAAAAAGAGAGAAAGCCTTACTGTTTCCAAACCCGATGCAGAAGTGGAAAAAGCAGTGCGTGCTTTTGCCGACAAAAAGCTGGACAAGGCACTTGACACCTTCGACCGTCAAGAAAGACAACATCGCCAAGATGATGTCAACGAAGAAGTGTTGGCTCATTTCGCCGAACTTTTCCCCGATTCTCAGCTGATGATTGCCGAAGTGCTTTATCAGATGACCAAAGAAAAGGTGCGAGAGAAAATTTTGCGTAAAGGAGTGCGTCCCGATGGCAGGAAACTGAGTGAAATTCGTCCCATTTGGTGCGAAGTGGGTGTGCTTCCACGTGTTCACGGCAGTGCGGTGTTCACTCGTGGGCAGACGCAAGTGTTGACTTGCTGCACCTTGGGCACCATTTCAGAAGTGCAAAAACTGGATGGGCTGGACGAAGAAGAGGCAAAGAGATACATTCACCAATATAATATGCCCCCTTATGCCACGGGCGAGGCCAGACAACTGCGCAGTCCTGGCAGAAGGGAAATCGGGCATGGCGCTTTGGCGGAAAGAGCACTTATGCCTGTCGTTCCCAGTGAAGAAGAATTTCCTTATGCGTTAAGACTTGTTAGTGAAGTGTTGAGTTCCAATGGTTCTTCATCAATGGCGAGTGTGTGTGGTTCCACTCTTTCGCTGATGGATGCTGGTGTAAAAATTAAGGCGCCTGTTGCAGGCATTGCGATGGGACTGATTAAAGATAGCGAAAGTTCCAAAGTGGCGGTTTTAAGCGACATTC
>CAZJEU010000002.1:0-14863 GCA_964545115.1 uncultured Christensenella sp.
CAATTACGGCATGTCAAGGCTTGATGACATATTTTTGAATAATTTTTTAAAATATTTTTAAAAACTTTTTCTCTCTTTTTAACACTTTTTTCTAAACCACCGATATTTAGACGCTTTTGTCGAATTTTGTCGAAAGCAATTACTTAAAAAAAGAAGTCCAAATTTTAACTTTTTTCAAAACTATCAAACATATGTTCGATGATATCACTCTATTGCAGACAATGGGTGTCACCTTTTTTTCTTTTTTAAAAAAATAAAAAAACTCAATCGTTTTCCGACTGAATTTTTTAAAAGTTGTTTTTTTTACTCTTTTTATGCCAACTGACCGTCGCTCTCTATCTCTGCTTCCATATTTTCCATTCGAATTTTATTAAGCGAAATTTCATACGCCGTTTTGGTAAGCACTTGGTTTTCGTTTAGGCGCTTTTGATATTCACGGCTTTGAATGCGACCTATAATATCCACCTTTTCCCCCACCTTTATTGACCTGACAAACCGTGCATTTCTGCCCCACGCGATGCAAGGCAGATAGTCCGATTTGTTGTATGCCCTGTTCACCGCAATCAAAACGTCGCAAATTTCTCTGCCAAAAGGGGTCGTGCGAAAGATGGGTTCTTTGCACACAAAGCCCGTAAGTTCCACCACGTTGGGGTTCATCGAGTCGTCGAAGTCTATGACTTCTCTAACAAACACCGTAAGTAGCAGCCTGCTTTTGCCGTCCGCAATTTTGTTGTAACTGCGAAATTGTCCCCTTATAGCCACCACTTTACCCAGCAGAAAGTCTTCTCCCGACAGTAATCTTTCCGACACCGTCACTGGCACAAGGTCGAAGTTGTCCGACAATCTTTTCACTTTCAAATCCAACTCATAAAACCCTTCGCCAAACACTTCGTGGCTAAATTTTGGTTGGGAAGCCACTTCTCCTTTCAAAAAAACTTTGTTGTTATCCATCAGTTCATAATTCATTTTTTCCTCCTCTTTTTTCAAAAAACTTTTCCTTTTTATTTATTTGGCAAGTTGCATGCCAGTGTGGTCGATGGTGAAATTTCCTTTAATCAACAAGTCCGAGATTTTAACAAACTGATAGCCCTGCGCCTTCAAAATTTTAAGCAAACTGGGCAACGCTTCCACAATGTTTTCGGCGTTGTTATGGCACAAGATGATGGAACCGCCCTTTACTTTGGTAACAACATTTTTAACAATTTGTTCTCCACTCAGCCCCTTCCAGTCCAGCGAATCGACGTCCCATTGAATGGTTTGTAGCGAGAGTTGCTCTGCCACGGTTAAAACGTTGTTGTTATAAGCGCCAAAGGGAGCACGAAACAGCGTCACCTTTTCCTTTGTAATGGCTTCAATTTTCTTCACACTCTCTGAGAGTTCCATCTCCATTTGCGTTTTGGAAAGTGAAGTAAAGTTGGCGTGCGTGTTGCTGTGCGTGCCGATTTCGTGTCCTGCATCTTTAATTTTGCCGACAAGTTCCACATTTTTATCCACCCACATTCCCACCAAAAAGAAATTAGCCACCACATCTTCTTGTTCTAGAATGTCGAGAATGCTTGCCGTTTTGTCGCTTCCCCACGCGGCGTCGAAGGAAATGCTAAGTTGCTTTTGGTCGTTTTGCACACAATAAATGGGCAATTTTCTGCTCGTTTTGTTAAAAAACACCTGTGCCAGCGCCCCCGCTCCAACGAAACTAAGGGACAACACAAACATCGCCACCAACATCCCCAGAGTCACCCTGACCCACCACATTTTGATTGTCCAAAACGGCAGCCGCCCCTTGTGCTTTTTCATTTTAAAACCTCCGCGTTCTTAAAAATTATCAACTTTTGTCTGTATATGTCTTTTTTTGCCAAAAACGTTGTCGCTCCCCTATTTTAAGAGAAAATGTTGTGAAAAATAAAGATGTATTATTTTAATAAATACTCAAAAGACAAAAAAAATATGCTTGAAGAAAACTTCAAACATATTCAAAAACATTTTTTAAATTAACCTATCGGCAAACCATTTTTGCCACAAAAACTCTTAGAAAACTAAATATGCTGCTTTCACATCCAGCACTTTTTTGTTTTTACCAAAAGGTTTCCCTTTGCCTGTGCGCGCCTCGATAGCCACAAGGTCAGAAAATTTGAAGGTAAGGCTGCCACTTTCATCCTTTGCACAAAGCACCTGCGACTCAGTCACTACCTTGCCAAACACCAGTTCACTGCCCGAGGAAGCACCGCCCAGCAGTTTCACCCCTTTTCTGTATCTCGCCATTTCATCAAGCTGGCTGACTGCCACTCGTTTGGCAAACCCTTTGTCCGACAAGCAAAGCACTTCGCCCTTGCTCTTCTCCGCCATCGACACGCCAACACAACAATCGCCATCATTAAGAGCCACCCCTCTCACGCCACTAGCCACTCGCCCTTGCAGTGGCACATCGTCCGATTTTGCATTAAGCACCATTCCTTTTTTGGTCACAAACACCAGTGAATAGTCACTTTCACTTTCAAACACCACGTCCAAAACTTCGTCGCCTTCTTTAAGTTTAATCACTTGATAATTCTTTTTAAGTAGCACGTTTTCGCTTCTCAACGTCTTTTTCACCATGCCAGAAGAAGTGAAGAACAGCACGTTTCCTTTGTTTTGCATTTGGGCTTCGTCGAAAAATGCCACAATCTTTTCCTTTTTGTCCATCTCGCCAAAGATGCTCCATTCAGGCACCCCTTTATCTCTAAGGCGACTTTCACCCAGCGTTGAAAGCGGCGTCTTGTAGCAATTTCCAAAGTTGCTTATAGCAAGCAAATTGCCCGTTGAAAGCATGGGCAGTTTTAAAATATGCAAATCATTTTCCGCTGCGTTTTCAAAATTCTCTTTCGAAAGCATTTTATATTGTCGCGCGTTCACTGCTTTAAGATTGCCCGCTGCCGTGCGCAGAACGACCAGTTCTTTTGCCTCTTCTTCCTCTGCTTCTTCTTCCAAAACAAGGTCTTCATCTTGCATAAAAAAGGTCTTTCGAGCGTTTTTATAGTTTTTCTTAATTTCCAAAAGTTCTTGCTTCACCAGTTCATATTGCTTTTTTGTCGAACCGACAATATCGGAAAGCTGCTTGATAAGTTTCAAAAGTCCCGCAAGTTCTTCTTGAAGTTTTTGCACTTCCAGACTGGTCAATCGTGCCAAGCGCATGTCTAAAATTGCCTGCGCCTGTCGCTCAGACAGCGAAAACTTTTCTCTCAGCCGACTTTTTGCCTGAGAAACGTTTTCCGAAGTCTTGATAATTTTAATCACAGCATCAATATTTTTGATGGCAACTATCAGCCCTTCCAAAATATGCGCGCGTTCCTTTGCCTGCTCCAAGTCAAATTTTGTGCGTCTATACACCACTTCTCGTTGATATTCCGAATAATAAGAGATGACGTCCATCAGTCCCATTTGTTTGGGTTTGCCGTTTGCGATGGCGACCATATTGATGCCAAACGTCCCTTGCAGTTCGGTATTTTTAAGAAGTGAAGCATAAATTTTTGTTAAATTGGCGTCTTTTTTAAGGCGGATAACCGCACGCATTCCCTTACGGTCGGACTCGTCACGAATTTCAGCAATACCACTGAATCCGTGTTTATCTTCGTCCTTAAAGTTAGAAATCTTTTGCAACAGCGAAGACTTGTTCACCTGATAAGGCATCTCGGTGATGACGATGCTCCGTCTGTCTGTGCCCAGCCCTTCCACGTGCATTTTGGCACGCATAAAAACGCGTCCTCTGCCCGTTTCATATGCCTGAACAAGCTCGGACGAACTTAAAATAAAGCCACCTGTGGGAAAATCGGGGCCTTTGATAATCTTCATCATCTGTTTAAGCGATAGTTTAGGATTGTCAATGTAGGACACCACCCCGTCAATGACTTCCGCCAGATTGTGCGGTGGAATGTTGGTCGCCAACCCCACAGCAATGCCCGAAGCACCGTTTACCAAAAGGTTGGGAAATCTTCCCGGCAAAATTGTCGGTTCCTTTATGGTGTCGTCGAAGTTTAAGCCCCACTTCACCGTGTTTTTTTCAAGGTCACGCAACAGTTCCATCGAGAGTGGCGTTAAGCGCGCTTCGGTATATCTCATCGCTGCTGCGCCGTCGCCATCGTTGCTGCCAAAGTTGCCATGCCCTTGCACCAGCGTTTCGTTGCAGTTGAAAGGTTGCGCCATTCTCACCATTGCGTCATACACCGAGATGTCGCCGTGCGGATGATATTTTCCCAGACAGTTGCCCACAATGCGCGCCGATTTTTTGAAAGGCTTGTCAGGCGTAATGCCCAGTTCCAGCATAGAGTAAAGAATGCGCCGCTGAACAGGCTTCAAGCCGTCTTCCACACGAGGCAGCGCCCGGTCGAGAATGACGTGTTCAGAATAAGGAATCATCGATTCGTGCATAACGGTGTCCAGATTTTTGTAAAGAGTGCCATCTTCATCACCGCCGTTTTCGAAATAGACTTTCTCTTCAAAAATCTTTTTATTGCCAAACACCCTTTTGCCTGAAAAACGGGAAAATACACCTTTCCCCACTTCTCTTTTCACCTCAGAAAAATCTTTGTTAAGGTCATCAATATCTTTCGAAAGATTTTCGCTTTCATCATTTAAAGATTGGTCTTCGTCAGTCGGCACTTGCACTTCACGCTTGATAACGTGGCGCACCGCCTTTGGTTTTTGAAAAGACTTTTGCTCTTGCGCTTTTTTCTTTTCGCGCGCGTCTTTGTTCAAAAATTCTCGCAAATCGTCAAATCCTTTGGCTATGTCGTCCACCTTTTTTTCGGCATCTTTAAGTGATTTTTGAGTTTTTTTACTTTTAGATTCCACTTGCCTTATGTTCTTTTTTGTGTCGCTAGACGATTTTTCCACTTTCTTCACTGCACTCGAAATATTTTTTTTCTTTTCTGGTAATTTTTCCATCATCTCTCCGTTTTTGCTGTCAAATTCATTTTTTAGCATCGAAAGTTGCCCGTCTGCAACTTCAATTTTCTCTCTTTCATCCTTGGTTTCTTCTTCATCAGGTTGGCGAATGATCATCTCTCCCATTTCAATCTGCCCCAAAATGGGCTGCTGCTCTTTTCTCTCTTCCTCGTCCATAAAAGATTATTTCCCTTCGCCATATTTTGAAAAATTATCTTCCTTGCTGAAATCGACATATTCCGAAAGATATTGTTTCCGTGCCTCCACGTCGTTGCCCATCAGAGTGGTTATCAGCAGTTCAGCATTCGCCACGTCATCTATGCCCACGCGCACCAACGTCCGACGCGCAGGGTCCATTGTCGTTTCCCACAATTGCTCGGGATTCATCTCTCCCAGCCCCTTATATCTTTGAATGGTATACCCTTTTCCAAACCGCGAAATGGCTTCGGGCAATTCTTTGTCTGAATAAACATATTCCACCTTGTCTTTTTTCTCGATTTTATAAAGCGGTGGCAAGCCAATGTAAACATTGCCGTTTGTAATTAACCCTTTCATATATCTAAACAAAAAGGTCAGCAAAATGGCTCGAATGTGCGCCCCGTCTTGGTCGGCGTCTGACAAGATAATCACCTTGTGAAATTTCAAATAAGACAAGTCAAACTCTTCACCAATACCCGTGCCAAGCGAAGCGATTATCATCCTTATTTCTTCGTTTGCCAACACTTGGTCCAGACGTTTTTTCTCTGCATTAAGAGGCTTTCCTTTCAATGGCAAAATGGCCTGAAAAGCCCTGTCGCGCGCTTGTTTCGCACTGCCACCCGCACTGTCACCTTCCACGATGAACAACTCGTTCTCTTCGCTCTTTTTGCCTGTGCAGGCCGCCAATTTGCCCACAAGACAACTGTTTTCGATGCTGCGTTGTTGGCGTGTCAATTCCTTTGCTTTTTTCGCCGCAAGTCGGGTGCGTGCTGCACTCTTTGCCTTGTCTAAAATTATGCTGGCCGTTTTGAAGTTTTCTTTTTTATCAAAAAATCTTGTCAACTCCTTCACCACCATATTTTCCACAATGCCCTTCACTTCGGGATTGCCCAATTTGGTTTTGGTCTGCCCTTCAAACTCTATGTCCCGCATCCGAATGGAAAGCACGGCAGAGATGCCTTCCCGATAGTCTTCGCCCAGCAAGTTTTCTTCCTTGTCTTTCAACAGCCCCAATTTTCTGGCAATGTCGTTAAGCACTCGCGTCAAGCCTGACTTAAAGCCCATCTCATGCGTGCCGCCTTCGCTGGTAGGAATGTTGTTGACATAAGAGAAAAAACTGTCGGTGTAACTGTCCGTATAGGAAATCGCCGCCGACAGTTGCAGCCGCTCATCTTCGCTTTCGAAATGAAAAGCTGGCTTGAAAAGCATTGTTTTCGCCTCGCAAAGATAATCGATAAAATCCACCAAGCCACCGTTAAATTTATACTTTCTCGTCACATTTGCCTCGTCGTCCACAAAAACAATTTCCAGCCCACGGTTAAGATAGGCAAGTTCTCTAAGTCGTCTTTTGATGATGATGGCATCCATCATATGGTCGCCAAAAATAAGCTTGTCGGGCTTGAAAGTGATGGTTGTGCCTGTTCTTTTTGTGGCACCCACTTCACGCAGCTTTTCCTTCACCACCCCACCACGAACTTTGCCCTTGCTGTCCGCTGTGCGGTGAAATTTAATGTCATATTCTCTGCCATTTCGGTAAATGTTTACATTAAAATATTCACTCAGCGCATTGGTCACCGATGCCCCGACTCCATGCAAACCACCAGAGAAACTGTAATTTTTCGCGTTAAATTTCCCGCCGGCGTGCAGTTTGGTAAACACCAATTCCGCACCCGACACTTTATAAATAGGATGAATATCCACAGGGATTCCCCGCCCATCGTCCTCCACCGTCACCGAACCATCGCTATGCAGCGTAACCACGATTTTGGAACCAAAACCGTTGGTAATCTCGTCTATGGAATTGTCTACAATCTCCCACAAAATGTGGTGAATCCCCTTGCTTCCTGTTGAACCAATATACATTCCCGGTCGCAACCGAACAGCATCCAGCCCTTCCAAAACCAGCAAATCTTTCGAATCATATGTCTTAGCCAAAAATTTTTCCTCCTGTTGACCCACAACTTATTTTGTTAAATTTATTGTTTTTCTGATGAAAATTTTATCACAAATCGGCGCAAAATCCTAATGATTATGCAGTTTTTTATCAAATATTATTCCCTTAAACAACGCTGTACATAAAATTATGAATAACTATGCAAATCTTAGTATACTTATTTAGTTTAAATTATTTGCTTTCTGTTTTCATATACTAAAAATATGAAAACAATCGTTCTTACGGGCGGTGGCACTGGCGGACACATCTTTCCAAACATCAGCCTATTGCCTTATCTCAAAAAACATTTCGAAAAGATTTATTATATCGGCACCAACGGAATGGAAAAAGAAGTGGTAGGTAGTCAAAAAGACGTTGTTTTTCTGGAAATTCCTGCCAGAAAACTAAACCGCAAAAATATTTTTAAAAACATAACCTTACCTTTTTACCTCATCAAAAGCATTTGCAAAAGCCGAAAGTTGCTAAAAAAGATTAAGCCCGACGTTATTTTTTCCAAGGGCGGCTACGTTTCGGTGCCCGTCTGTATGGCAGGCAAACTGTCCAAAATCCCCCTAGTCAGTCACGAGTCCGATATGACTCTGGGGCGTGCAAATAAACTTATATATCGTCTGTGTAACAAGTTTTGCACCAGTTTTGACGTCACCGCAGAAGGGCTGGAAAAAGCAGTTTTCACTGGTTCGCCCATCCGTGACCAACTTCGCTTCGGCGACAAAAAAAAGGGAGAACAACTCACGAAAGTTGACCCTTCCCGTCCCACAATTTTAGTGGTCGGGGGCTCGTCGGGCGCAAGTGACTTAAACTTAGTGGTGCAAAAAATTTTACCCCACCTTCTTAAAACTTATAACGTTGTTCATCTAGCTGGCAAAGGAAAAGTGGACAAAAGCATTTCTTTCCCCAACTACTGCCAACTGGAATTTTGCCAAGACATCCAGCATCTTTTCGCCCTGTCCAGCATCGTTATCTCCCGCGCTGGCTCAAATGCCATTTTTGAACTGCTCTTTCTCAAAAAGCCTATGCTTCTCATTCCCTTGCCCAAAGGAGTCTCTCGCGGAGACCAAGTAGATAATGCCAAATATTTCCAAAGCCGTCATCTGGCAACAGTGCTGGAACAAAAAGATATGACCGAACAGACTCTGCTTTCCGCCATAAATAAACTGTATAAAGACAGAGAAAAAATTGCCCAAACTCAAAGTCTGGGCAACCCTGCTTTTTTCAATGGGGCTGAGAATATCTGTCAAAGTATTTTGTCGGTGATAAAATAAAAAGCGCTGCATACAACGCAACGCTCTTAAAAATTTGTTAAAACCAACTTACATAGTTTTCATCTGCGTTTCTTCAAGTGAAAGAGAGATGAGTTCCATCATATCTTTTTCAAAATCTTGCCCACCGCAAAACTCGCTGGTGATAGCAGCAAAATAGCCGTTTGCCAATTCACCGAACTTGGTCTTTTTGGTAGGAGAAGAAGCCGTGGAAGTAAACAAATGCAAAAACACAGCATAAATGGTGTTTTTCGCCACTTCAAAAAAGAGACTTTTCTTAGGCTCCGTCAAAAGTAGCGACGACAAAACATATACAACGTTGTCTCCAAAACTAACACTTTGCGCCATCGTTTGTCCTGCTGTCCACTCCACCAAAGTCGGAATTTTGGAAAACTGTTTTTTCATCTTTTCGGGCAAATATGCCAAAATATACTCCACAGTCTTGCCTTCATAAAAGCGCACACAATCGGTCAAAGTCTTCTTTTTTTCGTCCACACTAAGTCCTGTCCATTTTTTGTATCCATCAAAAAATTCAAACATACTTTTCCCCTTTCTTTCGCCGAACTTTCACTACAATCATTATATCAAAAAACTAAATAAACTACAAGTTAGAAAATATAATTTTAAGCCTAACAAATTTGTTTGACGGCAAACTCAATCCGTTCAAAACCATATTTTGCTTGTCAACAAGCACATCTGTGCCCTTCACTTTACGCACGCCACGTGGCAAAAACAAGTTTACTGTGGTGTTTCTTGGCGATTTCAATTTAAGTTTCAACACGCCACGTCGCAAATTAAACTCTAAGTCGACCATAATCTCATAATCCAGCATCAAATTTCGAAAGGCTCCCTTTTTGAAACTGGCTGGCAAACTCTGGAACAGAAAAATATTGTTTTTGCTGGAATTGACGAACATATTTTGCACCGTCTGCACCAGCGCGGTATTTTTGTCCAAATTCACACTGCTAAAATTGCTCGTCCTTCCCACTCCCATATTGGCAATGTCATCGGTGTTAAAAACAAGGTTTGAAGACAAAAAGTTTTTAATCATCACTTTCAGCACTTCAAACGAATCGGCTGCTTCGCCACATGTCGCCAGAGCTGTCGCCATATCAGAGAGTTGGTCGCTAGCAAACTGCCCCGTAGCATGCGCAAAACGATGACGAATGGTGTTCGCCACCAGTGTTTCAAACTCTCTTTTGGTCGAAAAGGGCTTGAACCCAATGTTATAGGGAAAAAGATGCGCAATGTGTGGCGAAGAATTGTCCGTTTCGAACACGTTGGAATTATATTCCTTGATAAGCCCGCTTTTGTCCACTTCCACATCGGGAATCTTGGCATAAAGATCTTCCCACTTTTCAATTTCCTTTTCTTCTTTGCCCAAAACCACGCAAAGTTGAGCCAAAATTTTGAACACTACCTTAGCACTCATAAAATCCACCAAGCCCTCTCGGCAAATTTGAAGACTGCCTCCTTTGCTTCGAAAATTTTCCGGACTGGAAAAAGGTGAAATGCCAAAAGGCGACTCCATCATCTTTGTGTTTTTGTTTTCGTGTAAAAATTCCTGATAAAAATTCCCCGTTTCCAAAATGATTTCAAAGCCCTTTTCACGGATAAAATCTAAATCATTTGTGGCAAGATAATATTTGAAAATCATCAGCGAAATTTGTGCCGCCACATTTATGTTCAACACCACGCTTGGCATAACACTGCCGACAAGCCCACTTTCGGGCGCTTCGATGCTGGGAATAAAAATGCCCCGAATGCCAAACAAGCGCGAAGCATTTTTCTTATAGTCATCTAAAAGTTCGAAAAACCGTACAAATGCCACTTTCATCTCTTCAACACGCGGCGTTTTAAGCGAAAAATTGTAAAGGCGGGACAGTTGCAAAAAATTACTAGTCGAACTGGCATAAGCCATGTAATCACCGTTAACCAGTCCACATGCACAAAGGTTTAGATTGCCTTTGGAAATCTCGAACAAGTATTTGCCGAAATAAAAAAGTTTCATAAAAAGATTGTTAGACAACTTGCCTACTCTTGCACTTAAAATTTCTTCTTCAATGCTCCTATCACTCTCGCCATCTATTTCAAATTCGCCGAAGGAAAGTCTTTTTGCGACCTTCGCGGCACTCTCTTTCTGCATTTTTTCATACGAATTTTTAAGTTTGGACAATTCTTCCATTAGGTTGGGAATCTCCGTCACCTTGTCTTTTTTTACAAAAGTTTTGGCAAAAATAGTCACCTTGTCGGCACAGCGCACCGAGAGAGTGTCGGCACTTTTTTCCATACTTCCACTGGGCGCAAGCACCTTCGCCACACACCCAAAATCACTGCCGTCTGGGTTTTTGGCAGAAAAAACAACAAAATCTTTGTCTGCATACGTTTCATATTCAAGGTCAATGGCGAAAGTCTCTAAATTTGCCCTTCGATTATAAACCTTGTCGTGCAGAGTGATAGTGAAATCAAGGCTCACTTTTTTACCATTTGTCCCCACAATTTTCATACAAATAATGCCACTTTCTTGGTCAACAAACACATTTCTCGTCAGCCTGCCATCACGGTCACGAAAGCCAACTTCCGCCTCCGCCGTTTGCATATTTATCAATCGGTAATACTCATCAATATCGCTGGCAACGTCGTTTGTCAAAACAAAATCGCACAGTGGCAATGGATAGCAAGGCTCTGGCGTATATTTCTTAGCAATAAGCGCATCGGTCAGCACCGTTTCCGCTTCTCGAAAATTAGACGAAAGCATTTTTTTGGTCAAAATTTTCACCTTTTCACTAATATCTGGCAAAACACCCGTGTGCCCTTTCCAAAAAAGGTCGGCATCGTTCACTACGATTCGCTCGCGTCTTGCCCCGCCGAAAATTAAAAGTCCTGTTTTTCCGTTTCCAAGAGGCAATGCACTGCGCGGACTCTTCCCCGCCGTGACGAACCTTAAAACAGTTTTATCTCTTCCCATCTTCAACCCAACTTTTTCCAAAATTTTTCATCAAGTGTTTTTCAAAAAATCTTTCGCTCTTTTCTTTAAGTCTTTCTTATCTATTTTTCACCTTTCATCTGCAATTATTATTTTTTGCCAAAATCTTTCTACCACCATACTACCACACTTTTAGAAAAACACAAGAACAAAAACAACTGCCTTCAAACTATATCTATCGAACATATGTTTGACAAATAATATTTTTTAAGTTAAACTTTTTGTGAAAAATCTTTCACGAAAAGGAAAAATTATGAAAACATATCTGGCGTTTGCCATTCTGCTGGAACTAAACAAACACCATCTCATCCCTGCTGGCCGTGTGGCAAGCAAATTTGAAGTGTCCACCCGCACCATCTTCCGATATTTAAACGAACTTGAAAGTGCCGGCATTCCCACTTTCACCAAATTCGGCAGAAATGGTGGCATCGGCATCGAAAAAAACTTTTCTCTCGAAGGGCTTTTTTTAACCGAAAATGACAAATGTCTTCTGCGCCAAGCAATTCAAACTCTCCCCAGCGACCTGCGCAAATATTTCTATCAAAAATTATCACTCTAAGATAAACGTTTATTTTGCATCGTCCTTTTAAAAAAATCATTTAAAAACATCTTAAACTTGTTAAAAATAAACGCATATTTATTTAGACTTCCGCATACTTATTCACAAAAAAACAAGCCAAGACTTGTTTTCTTATGATGCTTTTATTTGTTGTTAGCCTAAGATAGCATTGTTTTTAATCTCTGTAAAGCCTTCCAGCGAAATCGTAAACGGCTCCAACTCACTTTCCGACGAATTATATTCACCCAAATCTTCATTAAAAGCAAGAACAATTAGCGTTATTTCATCTCCCTCACGAACAGTCAACATATAGTCAGTCAATTCATAAATCATATTGAAATAAATAAATTCTTCTTCGTCTTCGCCCGCTTTTTTAACTTTAATGCCTCGCACAAAGTCATTTTCTTTCACACCAACAGCTTCCGCTATTGAGTTTTCCCCCACTTCGACAACTTGTGCATCGGAGATGATGGTATTTGTAAAATTAACTTCATCGAAGACACTTCTTTGATTGACGAACATAGACGTAATCCCTATGGTAAAGCGATGAATGCCCACAGTTTTGTCGACAATGTCATCGTCTGCAAGATTCTTTTCATAAAAGTAAATGATGTTTTCCGTCACGTTTTTCACATTGGTCGCTAGGATTGCGTTGGCAATATTTTCATAGACGGAACTGGCATACTTCGCATTTGCAATGCCGATGAGCCTACCCTCACCGTCGAACACGCCACCGCCCGAATTTCCCCCGTTAATCGCAGTGTCCATTCTCAAACAGCGAAGGTTTCTGCCCGCTCCTGCAATGTCCACCACCACATTTTCACTCGGCACGCTAACCACGCCCGTTGTCACCGCAATGCCCTCAGCGATGGGGTTTCCCACAGCAATGGCAGTCGTCCTCGGTTGCAAATTGGTGGTGTCTGCAAAAGTTATTTCCATGGCACTTGTTGCCGAAAATTTATCGAAACTCTCACCCGAAATCTTAACAACAGCCAAGTCATAAGCCGCCGCCCCACCCACATATTCCGCTTTCATATCACTATCTTTAAAATCATATTCATTGGAAGGAGAAAGAACTCTGGGAATTTGCATTCCATAAGTATAGACGTAAATATCTTGTGCGGGAGTATAAGTCTGCGAAGACCCCGACCCCGAAGACAAAATAACCACGTGATAGTTGGTGATTAAATATGCATAATTCTGCACTTTGTTAATCTCATAAACAACACCTGCTCCTGCGCCTTGGTCGGTGTAGATAGCGACCACCTGATTGAGCAGTTTCGCCGTCACTTGCCTTTCGACCAGCGTGTTGACTTTTTTAACTTTCAAAAAGATTATATCTTCACAAAAAGCAGCATATCCTTCCGAGTCATTGGTATATTCGCCCAATGCAACACCCAGTTCAAACAGCCCCTGTTCGGAAAGTTCCGTTCCATCGCCGATTTCAACATTAACCAGACTCGCCAGCCACGACGCCACATTGCCTACAAAGCCATTTTCCACTGCAAGGTCATAAGCAGACGCTCCTTTCAAACTGGCAAGCCAGTCATTCTCACTGCCCACAAAACCGTTTGCCTGAGCAATTTTATAAGCGGAATCTCCCTCAACATAAAGGCTGTCAAGCCACTGTGCTTCACTGCCGACAAAACCGTTTTCCACTGCAACGTCATAGGCAGATTTTCCATTTGCCACCAAACTGGCAAGCCACTCTTCTTCACTGCCGACAAAACCGTTTTTTACTGCTATGTCATAGGCGGAATCTCCTTTGATAAAAAGGCTTTCCAGCCAATCTTGCTCCGTTCCTACAAAGCCATTTTTCACTGCGATGTCATAGGCAGAAAACCCTTCCTCCGCAGAGGGCGAACAGCCATAAAAAACAAAAGTCAAACTGAAAAAGAGCACCAGCACATAAAAATATCTCAAAAACTTTTTCATCTAATTCTCCCAAGTTAACTGGTGGCAGAAGCCGCTGCTTTAATTGCTTCTTTCACCAAATTTTCAATTTCGCTTAAAGTCTCGGGATTTTTTTCAAGGAAAGTCTTAACATTTTCCTTTCCCTGAGCAATTTTGCTGCCTTTGTAGGAAAACCACGAACCACTTTTTTCAACTATATTATGCTCCACCGCCAAATCTAATATGCACCCGACGTTGGAAATGCCTTTGCCATAGATAATGTCAAATTCTGCCATCTTGAACGGTGGCGCCAATTTATTTTTCACCACTTTGATGCGCGTTCTGTTGCCCACCAACTCACTGCCATCTTTGATGGAGTCGATGCGCCTGACATCCAGACGAACGCTGGAATAGAATTTTAAAGCCTTTCCGCCAGTAGTCGTTTCGGGTGATCCGAACATAATGCCGATTTTGTCACGCAACTGGTTGATAAACACCACGCAAGTTTTGCTTTTGTTGGTGATGCCTGCAAGTTTCCTGAGTGCCTGACTCATAAGGCGTGCTTGCAAACCCATAAAACTATCTCCCATTTCGCCTTCAATCTCGGCTTTGGGAGTGAGCGCCGCCACCGAGTCGATGACAACAATATCAAAAGCCCCACTTTTAACAAGCGTTTCGCAAATGTCCAACGCCTGTTCGCCGTTGTCTGGCTGAGAGACATAAAGTTCGTCCAAATCCACCCCCAAATTTCCCGCATACACAGGGTCAAGAGCATGTTCTGCGTCGATAAAAGCAGCAGTGCCACCTATCTTCTGCGCCTCTGCAATCAAGTGGAGCGACACCGTCGTTTTCCCTGATGATTCGGGGCCATAAATCTCTATGATTCTGCCTCGTGGCACACCGCCAATGCCCAGCGCAATGTCCAGCACCAAGCAACCTGTCGGAATGACTTCCACCCTTTCCATCGGCTGTTCGCCCAGTTTCATAATGCAACCTTTGCCAAACTGTTTTTCAATCTGCAAAATTGCTTGTTCTACATTCTTTTCTTTATCCATTATTTTTTCCTTTTACTATATTATTTATATAATACTATTATA
>CAZJEU010000003.1:0-12040 GCA_964545115.1 uncultured Christensenella sp.
CAAGCATAAGGTTGGTTTCGGCGTATTTGATTTTCCGTTCCACCATTCCTCTTATGAGGTAGGCAACGACGAGCGAACTCACGCCTTTGTTTTGATATTCTGGACGGATGGCTATCAGCCCGAGGTCGATGGATTTGGGACGTTTGATTTGAAGGAGCATTCGGAAAATTCCGAAAGGGAAAATTTTGCCTTTGCTCTTGTTCACAGATTCTGAAAGCGAGGGAAAGGCGATGCCTAAGGCGACGAGTTGATCTTGCTCGTTGACGACTCCGATGACAAAATTTTTGTTTATGATGAGTTTGAATTGGTCGATGAGAGACTCCTTCATTTTGTCGGAAAAAGGCACCACGCCATAAAGTGGTGAGTAGGCGGCGTCGAGCGTGTCGAAAAATTGCTCTTTATATTTTTTGATAAACGAATTTATGCTTTTGGGATGGATGACTTTGAGGTTAAATTTTTTGGTGACGATGTCGGCGATGCGCTCGATTTTTTTGTTCCTTTCGGTGGGGGCGAAGATGCGATATTCCACCCAGTCGACCTCTTTTTTGAAGCCATATTTTTCGATGAGTTTGGGATAGTAGTCGAAATTATATTGCTCCTCGAAAGTGGAGACTTGGTCGAACCCGTCGATAAGAAGGCCTTCTCTGTCCAGGTCGTTATAGCCCATTGGTCCGTGAATGACCTCCATTTTGTGTTCTTTTGCCCAGTTTTCCACGGCAGAAAAAAGCGCATGGGAGACGTTTTCGTCGTTTATGCTGTCGAAGCGTGAAAAGCGGACTCGTTTCTGTTTCATTTTTTCGTTATATAATTTCTGGATTATTCCGCAGATGCGTCCGACGAGTTTGCCGTCTTTGAAGGCAAGGAAGCATTTGACGATGCAGTCGTCGAAAGACTCGTTCTTTTTGGGATTGAATTTATTTTTTTCGTCGATGTTCAAAAAAGGGACGAAGTAGGGCACGCCTTTGTAGAGTTTGTGAGGAAAGTTTACAAAATTTTTGATGTCTGACTTAGAGACAACTTCTTTTATCTCAATCATTATGTATCTCCTGTAACTTTTCTGAGTATACAGTTTTTTTGAGATTTTTGCAACTATATAAATAGTTGTTGACCAATAAAAATTTTGGAGAGATTGTTCTTAGCGATTATGTCTTCTTTGGAAACGCCGTACTTTTGAGCGATTTCTGATAATGTTTCTAAGGGCTTGACGATATGCAAGCGGACGTTTAAGTTTTTTAAGATGATTTTATCGCCTTTTTTTAAGTTTTCTCTTAGATATATAATTTGATTTTTAGAAATTTTCCAAAGAGAAGCCACCTCGTCTACCGTTTTTTCATTGTCGATGGTGACGACTTGAAAAGGCAAAAATGTGGACAGAATCGTGATTTCTTCCATTTTTAACCTCCTTTTTGTAATTATATGAATTTCGCTGCAATAAATATATAAAAAATCGGGAGACATTTTTTTGAAAAAACTTTTGAAGGCTTTGATTATTTTGTCCTCTTTTTCCATTTTAACGCGTTCGCTCGGCTTTTTATTTCGCATTTTTCTTTCGCGAATTATTGGCGCTGAGGGGTTGGGTGTTTATCAGGTGGCTTTTTCTGTTTTTATGGTTTTAGAGACTTTTGTATCCAGCGGACTGCCACTTATTGTCAGCAAAAAGACTTCTAAAAACATTGCAAAAAAAGATAAAAAGGGGGAGTTTGGCGCTGTTTCTAGTGCGCTGGTGGTGGGCATTATCACTTCTATTTTGGTGTGCGTTGTGGTGTTTGCTTTCAAGTCGGTGTTTGCGCTTTTGTTCACTGATGAAAGATGCATTGTCATTTTGTTAATTTTGCTGCCGACACTGGTTTTTTCTAGTGTATATGCTATTTTGCGAGGTAATCTTTGGGGGCATAAAAACTATTTTTTAGTGTCCTTCACGGAATTTATTGAACAAGTCGTTCGCATCGTTTTCACTGTGCTTTTTCTGGCGGTCATATCGTCTTCGTTGGAAAAAGTGTTTTTGGCGAGCATCTCTTATGTTATCTCTTGCATAGTGTCCAGCGTTGTTGTTTTTGTTATTTATCGCAAGCGGGGCGGACGGTTTGCAAGCCCCAAGGAACAACTAAAAGAAACGGTGAAAGAGAGTGTGCCCATCACTTTGGTGAGAGTAATTTCCAGTTTGATGGTGCCGCTTGTTTCGGTTATAATTCCGTTGCAACTGGTGAGTTTGGGTTATTCCAACGACCATGCTATGCGCCTGTTTGGGGTGGCGATGGGGATGACTTTTCCTTTGCTTTACATTCCTTCTACGCTGGTGGGGTCACTGTCGGTGACGCTTATTCCCGACCTTTCTTCCGCCGTTTTTGTGAGTGATTTTGCGGAGATTAAAAAGAAGGTTCACTTTGCGGTGAAGTTTGCCATTTTTATCTCTTTTGTTTTCATTCCCATTTTTCTTGCGTTGGGAACGCCCGTTGGCATCTTTTTTTATGACAATGCTGAAGCTGGTTATTATCTTTCTCATTCTTGCTTTTTAGTGTTGCCCATATGTTTGAGCGCGGTTACAGTGTCGTGTTTGAATGCTTTGAATTTGGAAGTGAAAAGTTTTGTTAATTATCTTGTCGGAGCGGTGGGGTTGGTGTGCTGCATTTTAATTTTAACACAATATATTGGCATATTTTCGTTGGTTTTTGGGTTGACGATTTGCCTTGGCGGAGCGGCGATTTTAAATATTTTTGTTTTAAATAAAAAATTTCAGACAAACTTTTTTAATTTGAAATATCTTCTTTTTGCTTTTCTTTCTTCGCTGCCTGCTCTTTTGATAAGCCGATGGCTTTTTGGGGTGGTGGAACATTTTCTTCCGCTGTTTTTCAGTCTGGCGGTGGCGAGCATTGCCGGCGTTTCCTTTTTTATTGTGCTGGCACTTATTTTTGATTTGATAAAATTATCTGCTATAAAACAAAAGTTTTCGGGCAAAAAGAGTAAAGTTCTTTTAAAAAAGAAAAAAACGACTGCTCAAAATTAAAAGTTGTATATTTTAAGAAAATTTCAAAAAACTAGAAATATGGCAACGTTAGTTTTAAGGTCTGTTATAATTTATTGCATTGTGCTGATTGCGGTGCGGCTTATGGGAAAGCGGCAGATTGGCGATATGCAACCGTTTGAGCTTGTCGCAACGCTCATTCTTGCCGACCTTGCGTGCATTCCGATGTCGGATGTGTCCATTCCCATTGTGTTTGGCATTGTTCCGCTTTTGACTCTGGTGGTGGTGCATTATTGTTTGACTTTTTTAAACAGAAAAAGCATGCATTTTCGCTCTTTTCTGAATGGAAAACCAGTGATAATCATAAACGAAGATGGCATAGATTATCAGGCGTTGAAAATGTTGAATATGACTTTGAACGATTTAAATGAAGGATTGCGTGCGTGCGATTGCTTTAATATTGCCGATGTTGCGTTCGCCATTGTGGAGACAAACGGCAACGTTAGCGTGCTGTTAAAAGGGTTGGCTTCTCCGCCGACGACTGAGGAGATGAAACTTTCGCCCAAAGAAAGTCTGTTGAATGTAATTTTGGTGAATGATGGCAAAATTGTGAAAGAAAATCTGGAATATCTTAACCTCTCCGAAGAATTTGTAAAAAATGTTGCCAAAGAAGAACAAACAAAATCGATTAAAGATATTCTTATTTTGTCGCTTAATCAGGATGGAGAAATTTTTTATCAAGAAAAGAACAAACCTTGCAAAACCATTGTTAAAAAGGGGGAAAAATGAAAAGATTTTTAGCCATTTTATTCATCGCCCTTTTGCTGGTGGGCGTGAGTGTAGCGGAAGAATTGCTTTTAAAACACGCTGTGCAAAACATTGAGAGTCACTCAGTTTCGCTCATTTCGCTGGTAAATGAAGATACTGAAAATTTGAACAGTGAAGCGATTCAGAAAGTTCATAAAGAGTTGGAAGATTTTTGGGAAGAAGAAGAAAAAATGTTGTGCTATTTCATCAGTTACGACAAAATCAAAAACGTGAGCGACAGCCTTAAAAAGATGAAGTTTGCAATGGAAAAAAACGACCTTTCTCTTGTTATAGAAAACATCGCTAATATTCAAAATTATTCACATTTTTTGCATTTTGCAATGGGGTTTAATTTGAGCAATCTCTTTTAGAACAATTAAAATTTAACTATTCACATAGACAAAATAAATTATCAATGCTTCGATGGCAAAAACAAAAAGAAGAGAGTAAAAAAGCTTGGAAGTGAAGAGTCTTTTCAAAAAATGTTTGAAAAAGGACCTTCGTTTGGTGTTTTTAAAGAGTTTGCGAGAAGTTTGGTGGTTGGGTTTTTCTTTGGAATGTTTTTGTTTCTTTTCTGTTTCGAAAGTTTTTTTGACATAATCTTGATAGATAGTGTCGGCAGTGTTTACACGACTGGAAAAATCGTATTCCTGACGCTTTTCGTTGTCTTTTAGAATGCTGTGAGCGAGTGTTATTTCGGCAGTCTTTTTTTCGGCAAAAATTTTGTCGCCTTTGTAGACGTCGGGATGAAAGTTTTTGACAAGAGAAAGATATGCTTTCCTTATTTGTTCGGGACTGGCATTTCTTTTCACTTGTAAAATTTCGTAATAATTACTCACAATTTAATTATAGTCTTTCGTCTTCTTTTTGGCAATAACTATCTTTTGTTAAGAATCTTTTTAAGGAAAAGTGCCGTTTTGCTTTCTGTGTTTTTTGCCACCTGCTCGGGAGTGCCTTTGGCGATTATTTTTCCGCCGTTGTCGCCACCGCCCAGACCAAGGTCAATAATGTAGTCTGCCACTTTGATAACGTCAAGGTTATGCTCGATGACGACGACTGTATTGCCTTTTTCAACAAGCGTTTTTAAAATTTTTATGAGCTTTTTGATGTCATTAGAATGCAGTGGGGTGGTAGGTTCATCAAGAATATATAGCGTTTTACCGGTGTCGCGTCGACAGAGTTCGCTGGCAAGTTTCACTCGTTGGGCTTCTCCGCCGCTTAGAGTGGTGGCGCTTTGTCCCAGTTTTATATATCCCAGCCCAACATTGAAAAGGCTGAGAATCTTTCGTTTTATTGCAGGGATATTTTCAAAAAAATCAAGGGCTTCTTCCACTGTCATATTTAAAACGTCACTTATAGTTTTACCTTTGAATTTTACTTGCAGAGTTTCGCGGTTGTAACGTTTTCCTTTGCACTCGGGGCAAGGAACATAGACATCGGGAAGAAAATACATTTCAATTTTTCTCTCGCCGCAGCCTTCACAACTCTCGCATCTGCCGCCTTTGACGTTGAAACTAAACCGTCCGGTTGCATATCCGCGTTCTTTGGCATCGGTGGTTTGGGCGAATAATTCTCGAATTAACGTGAAGAGACCGATGTAGGTTGCAGGGTTGCTTCGTGGGGTTTTGCCGATGGGAGATTGGTCGATATTTATGACTTTATCGACGAGTTCGTGCCCAGTTATCGCTTTAAACTTGCCTTCGGGAAGAGTTGAATTCATTGTGCGGTTGGAAACCGCCGGGAACAAAACTTCGCTTACAAGGCTGGATTTGCCACTGCCGGACACTCCTGAAACAACGGTGAGAACGCCCAAGGGAAAGGCCGCTTTAACATTTTTTAGGTTGTTTTGTTTGACGCCAAGAAGCGTTATAAAATTTGTTGAAGTCAATCGGGTTTGGGGAATTTCAATTTTCATCTCGCCCGAGAGAAACTTGCCCGTAAGAGAATTTTTGGCGTTTATGATATCTTTAAGTGTTCCCTGAGCCACCACTTTGCCACCATTTACACCCGCCTTTTCGCCAATGTCGACAATATAGTCGGCATTTTTGATAGTTTCTTCATCGTGTTCTACGACGATGAGTGTGTTGCCCAAATCACGCAGGCGTTTGAGTGATTTGAGCAATTTTTCGTTGTCTGATTGATGAAGGCCGATGCTCGGTTCGTCTAAAATGTAAAGCACTCCGACCAAGCCGCTGCCGATTTGCGTTGCCAGCCGAATGCGCTGTGATTCGCCACCGCTGAGTGTGCGCGAAATTCTGTCTAGGGTCAGATAATCCAGTCCTACGTCGCACAGAAAACCAAGGCGAGCATTTATCTCTTTCATAATGGGTTCGGCAATGTTTTTTAGCGAATCGTTGAAAGAGAGTTTGGCGCAAAATTCTCTCAGGTCATAAGCCGACATATGCATCAACTCGGCGATGTTTTTTCTGCCGATATAGACACTGAGGGCTTTTTCGTTCAGTCTTTTGCCGTTGCATTCTTTACATTCGCTCTCGCGCATAAGTTTGGCAATTTCGCTTTTGACATAGTCGCTTTTTGATTCGATATAACGACGTTTCAAGTTGGGGATGAGTCCTTCCCAACTGCCTTTGTAACTGCCGGAAAATTTTGCACTGGACATTTTCAATTTCAGCGGTTCTCCGTCGTTGCCATACAGCAAAATGTGTAAAATGTCTTTTGGCAAGTCTTTGACTTTTGTGTCCAGACTGAAATTATATTTTTCTGATAATGCTCTTAGATACATATCGTTGATTGAAGAAATCTCCGTTGTCCAGGTGGAGATGCGCAGTCCGCCTTGACGGAGCGTTTTTTCGGGATGGCGAATAACCAGACTTTCGTCTAAATCGCTGACAAAACCTAGTCCTGAACAATTTGGACAGGCACCGAAGGGGCTGTTGAAACTGAAAAGGCGGGGTGAAATCTCTTCATAAGAAAAACCGCATTCGTCGCAAGAATAGGAGTTATTATACAAAAAGTTCTTGCCGTTTATCTCCGCTTTCACCAGTCCTTTGGATAGTTTGAGGGCAATTTCGACACTGTCGGTTAAGCGACTGCGATTTTCTTCGCGCACTTTCAGTCGGTCTACCACAACACTAATGTCGTGCTTGTAATTTTTGTCCAGCGAAATGTCGTCGGTCAATTCAAAAATTTCGCCGTCTACTTGCACTCGGGCAAATCCTTCCTTTTTTAAGTCGTCAAAGAGTTTTTGGAAACTTCCCTTTTCTTGGCGTATGATGGGGGCGACGAGAATTATTTTTGCGTCTGTTTCCGATGATAAGATGGCTTCGACAATATTATCGACTGTCATTGTGGAGATGGGTTTTTTGCAATGGGGGCAATAGGGCGTGCCCAGTCTTGCGAAAAGCAGGCGAAAATAGTCGTAAATTTCGGTGACAGTACCCACTGTTGAACGAGGGTTGTGCGAAGTGGTTTTTTGGTCGATAGAAATGGCGGGTGAGAGTCCTTCGATGCTCTCGACATTGGGCTTGCTCATTTGCCCCAAAAATTGGCGAGCATAGGAAGAGAGCGACTCGATAAATCGCCTTTGACCTTCGGCAAAAATGGTGTCGAAGGCAAGGGTGGACTTTCCGCTGCCACTCACTCCACTGAACACGATAAGTTTGTTTCGTGGTAAAGTTAAATTGATATTTTTTAGGTTGTTTTCTTTGGCACCTTTGATTATGATTTCGTTTTTCATTTTCTCCTCTAATTGTTAAGCATAATTTTTAATTCGGCTATTCTGTCGCGAAGTTTGATTGCACTTTCAAAATCTAGACTGCGCACACAGGTATTCATAAGTGCATTTAATCGTTCGATTTCCCTCGAAACATCTTTTCTGGTTATTTTTTGGGCATTTTTCTCTGAATTTTGTTGAAAAGCGCGTGAAATTTCCAGCGAAGATGCTACCTTTTTAATGATGGTTTGGGGAGTTATGCCGTGTTTGGTGTTATATTCTTGTTGGATTTTTCGTCTTTCAAGAGTGGTGGTTATGGCGCGGTTCATCGACTGGGTAATTGTATCGGCGAACATAATCACTTTGGACTGGCTGTTTCGGGCGGCTCTGCCGATGGTTTGAATGAGCGAAGTTTCGCTGCGCAAAAAGCCTTCTTTGTCGGCATCTAAGATTGCCACCAGCATAACTTCGGGCAAGTCCAGGCCTTCTCGCAACAGGTTTATGCCGATAAGAACATCGAAAGTTCCTTTTCTTAGCCCGTTTATGATATCTAGGCGTTCAAGCGCATCAATGTCGGAGTGCATATAGCGGACTTTAATCTTATAAGACGAAAGATATTCTGTCAAACTCTCTGCCATTTTTTTGGTGAGAGTAGTGACTAGAACTCTGCCCTGCTTTTCCACCACCAGATTGATTTCTTCAATCAGTTCGTCCACTTGGAATTTGGAAGGGCGCACTTCCACTTGGGGGTCGAGCAAGCCGGTGGGGCGAATTAGTTGGACGGCGACATTTTCGGCACGGGTTAATTCGTAGGGTGCGGGAGTGGCCGAAACATAGACAACGGAAGTTAGACGGGCATTAAATTCTTCAAAATTTAGCGGTCGATTGTCGAACGCCGACGTAAGACGAAAACCATAGTCCACAAGGGTTTGCTTTCGCTGGCGATCGCCATTGTACATTCCGCGAACTTGCGGAAGCGTTATGTGACTTTCGTCGACAAAAAGAAGAAAATCTTTGTTGAAATAATCTAACAAAGTGAAGGGCGCTTGCCCGATTTCGCGACCATCAAAATAGCGGGAATAGTTTTCGATGCCGCTGCAATAGCCGATTTCGCGCATCATTTCGATGTCGTAACTGACACGTTCTTTCAATCGTTGTGCTTCGACAAATTTGCCTGCATCCAAAAACTTTTGAACTTGGTCATCTCTATCTCTTTGAATTTGAAACAGTGCTTTTTTTAGTCGTTCACTGCCGACGGCATAGTGCGTGGCGGGAAAGACGGCGGCGTGAGTTAGTTCCAAAACGACTTTGTTTGAAAGAATGTCAAACTCATAAATTCTCTCTACTGTTTTGTCAAAAAACTCGATGCGCACACCTTTTTCGTTGTAGTTGGCAGGAATGATATCCAAAACATCGCCACGGACGCGAAAAGTGGAACGTTTGAGTTCAAGGTCGTTACGTTCGTATTGGATTTCCAGCAGTTTTTTTATAATTTCTTTAAGGTCATATTCTTCGCCTTTGCGAATGGAAAGGTGCATATCGTAGTATTCTTGCGGCGCACCAAGCGCATAGATGCAAGAGACGGAAGCGACGACAATAACGCTTTCACTTTCCAGCAATGAGCTGGTCGCTGAGTGACGAAGGCGGTCGATTTCTTCGTTTATGGAAGCATCTTTTTCGATGTAGGTGTCGCTTTTGACTACATAGGCTTCGGGTTGATAATAATCGTAGTAAGACACGAAATATTCCACTCGATTGTGGGGGAAAAACTCGCGAAATTCGTTGCAGAGTTGACCGGCAAGGGTTTTGTTGTGTGCCAACACAAGCGTGGGTTTGTTTAGTTGTTTGATGATATTTGCCATAGTAAAAGTTTTGCCGCTGCCGGTTACGCCTTGCAAGACTTGCTCTTTAAGATTATTTTTCACTCCGTCGACGATGGTTTTTACTGCCTGAGGCTGGTCGCCACAAAGTGAGTATTCTGAATGTAGGTCAAAAGCCATTTTTTCCTCTTTGTTATTATGCCGGAATTAAAAACATTATATCACCAAAAAATATAAACTACAACACCCGAGAAAACAAAAAACTCAACCGGTTAAAGTTGAGTTTCGTTGCTTTAATCAAAAATTAGTCTGGCTTTTTGGTTGTCTTTTTCAAGGTTTTCTTTTTGGAAATGAGTTTGGTGCCTTTGATGAAATAGACAAGCACGCCAAGCAGGATGACTGCGGACACCGCGATGAGCACTGTGCCGATGATTGTGGCGGCGTCGGCTGCTGATGAAGTGGCTGCCGAGACAGAGAACGTTCTGGTGAAAGTGCCTTGGTTGCCCACTTCGTCGGTGACTTTGAAAGTGATTTTGTAGGTGCCGGAAGTGGTGAATTGATAAGTGTAAATGTCGTCTGTTTTGGTCAGAGCTTCCACTTCTTTATCAGAAGAATCGGTAATAGAAACGTCCACTTTAACGTAGTTGTAGCCGTCTATTGTCATTGTGGTGAAGCCAAAGTTATCTGAGACATACAAGTCTTTTGAGGTGTAACTTGGTTCAGTCGAAATTCGGGCACGGATGTTGATGTTAAGTGAGTCGTTGGTGCCGATGACAAAGCCTTTGTCCAGTTTACCTTTGAAAGCAGTCGTCAAGTAAATGTTAGGAGAGGTCGTGTCGCCGACGTCGATGGTCACAGACTTTGATTCTTCGTTGCCACTGGAATCTTTGCAGTAGTAAGTTACAGTATATTTGCCACGTGCATTGGGAGTGAATTTATAAGCATCTCCCTCTTTTCCCAGATTTAACGCATCGTTGCCACCACTGATAAGTTCGCCAAGTACGTTATAGACATATTCGTTTTTACCATCGGAATCGTTCGTGGGGGTTTTGATAGTAATTTTTTCTTCTGCGATGGAAAGGACATTGTCTACACGTAGATTATCAGGCTCTGGTTTTATCCAGATTGCAGCTGGAATAGTAACTGTTGGGAACTCGTTGTCTGTAATCTCTTCTTCAGAGATGGTTTCTTCGAAATATGGCAACTCTCCCATTTCTGGTTTGAGAGTGTCTTTCACTACAATGGTGAAAGTGCGTTCGGAAGATTCATTTAAATCTTTATCGACAGCGATGAGTTGAATTTGATAGGTGCCGACTTCACGAGGGCTGAAAACTTTTGTGAGATTGTTATAATAGTCTCTTACATATTTGCCATCGAGCAAGCAATTTGCCACGTAGGTTATTTCCGACTGTTCGGAATAGTTGTCTGTGGCAGTCAGTTCTTCCAAGTCATAGGCTTGTCCCAGTTGGATGGTGACTGTGGAGCCGGGGATGCCTTGGATGGTGGGACCTTCTTTATCGTTGGCATGGGTGAGCACAAAGGAATAGGATACAACGTTTTTGCCACTGTCTTGCAAGGTGTAGGTGACTGTATAGTAGTTGCCTTTATCGGCGTTTGTTGGAATGAAATCTAAGCCGGCGAAAGTGTATTCATAAGTGTAATCACCAATGGGGGTGGAAAGCAACTTAACGTTTGTGCCTGCTTTAAGGCCCTTGTCGGAAGACTGAGAAGTGCCTGCTGTGTTTACAATGCTAACAGTGATTGTTGCATCGGGGGTATCGTCGTAAAAGACAAAGCCGGGAATGGAAAGTGTGGCGAATTGGTTGAATGTTTCGTAGTCAAAAAATGAGTCATCAAAAGTGCCAAACTTTGGAGCGACATTGTCCTTTATATATTTGATGGAAATTTTGCGTTCGCCGTAGCCAACATTGACATACTTTGAGCCGTCTTTGTAAGAAACAAAATCAAAGGTTCCGCCTTCAATCTCTGCAAGCACGTCTTTGACATTGTCAACATAACCGTTGAAAACGAAAGTTACCACTTTGAAAGATTTTGAAGGAGAAAGAGATGCAAGATGATGGATGCTGGTGTCGGCATCGCTAGAAATTTTTCGGTCGCTGGTGTTGAACACAATGTTGGCACCAGTGGCATCGAGAGAAAGTGGAATGAAGACGTTTTCATCTTCTCCTATTCCTGTTTCTTCGATGAGGGCATAATGCTTAACTAGATATCTGTCGTTGATTTCGTCTGTAATTGTAGGAAGGGCAAGCGAGATATTCTGCCCGTCTGACACGTTGCCTACGGTGGAGTTTTTGAATTCCACAGTTGGTCTTGTTGTGTCGAAGGTTTCATCCACAAGTTCAAATCTGAATTCGCGGGTTTTGGTGTTTGAGTTGTATTGGCCGTCGACGACTGTCAATGAAAGAGTGTAGGAGCCTGCGCCGAAGAATTCAGGGTCGACATAAAGCACGGCAACGTCGGACATTTTTTCGTCACGAAGGGCGTCCCCGTTGGTGGTGCCATAGTCAGCGATTTCTTTTGAATGTTTATTTTCATCGATGAAAGAAATAAAATATTTAAGGACATCATTTGAAATATTGCTGATGGTGGATGACGTGGCGCCATAGTTATCGTTTATGTTTATGGTGCCCGAAATATTTTCTTTGTTTGCATCTAAAAAGCTGCTGGAAGTGAGTGTTCTGCGTTTGGAGTTAAAACCGCTTGGGTCGGTGGCAAAGACGGCAGGAATGAGAATTTTTGTGAGAGAAGCTCTGTAAT
>CAZJEU010000003.1:12140-14227 GCA_964545115.1 uncultured Christensenella sp.
TACTGTCAAGATAGTCTTCCTGAACAGGTTTGGCTGTTGTTGGTCGGGGAGAAGTTGCTTCTTTGATGGCATATTTGCTTGCCACGATATAACTATAATCGTTGGAATCTATTTGTTCAAGTTTGGTTTTCGAACTGTCGAAAGATTTTACATAACTTACAACGGGGGGATTTCGGTCGATTATGGTGATTTCATAGTTATAGTTTTCGTCGTCTTCAACGGTGTTGCCGTAGAAGTCGACAACGTTATATGATATTTCATACTTGCTGCCACTGGATGCGTTGCTGCCACTGGATTCGTTGGGGATGAAATATAATCCGCCGTCATCACGACCAAAGAGAACTTCTGAGGAAGAGATGCCGAAAGAGCCGTCGCTTTTCACCACTTTCACGACATAATAATAATAGACATTGATGCTGTTATTATTATTGTTTTTGTTTGTGGCGCTGATGGAAGGCAGATAGACTTTTTCTTTAAAACTCACCGAAGTGGCTTTGACTGTGGAAGAAGTGGTGGCTGCGAGTTCAATGTTTTCGCTGTCGTAACTGGTGCTGCCCGTGACGGTGTGGCTGAGCCAAGAGTCGGGCAAATTAGAATCGATAGCGTTTGAGCCGGAAGCATTTAAATCCTTTTTGAAAAGTTTGTAGGTTATGACGTTTTTGCCACCAACGGCTGTAAAGGCATATGCCGAAGCAGTGTATGGCAAATAATCACCGTTTAGCAAAAGGTCATCTGAAAGAGTTAAAAGAGAGTTTGTTCCGCTGATGGAGCCATAGTTTGAATAGGTGCCTGATTCGGAGTTTTTGACTTCGACATAAAGCACAAAATTTTCACCAGTTAAGTCTGAGAGTAAACCGCCTACCTTTTTCACGGTATAAGTTTTATAAATTTCGTAGATGTTCAAGTTGCCAGCGCTTAGGTTGAGCGAAGTTTGTGCGTTAAGCGTTGTGGACGCTGGAGTGTTGGCTTTGGTGATGTCCTGATAGTTCAAAACATAATAGAAGGGGTAAGTTGAATTGTCTGGGTATTCATATTGTTGGTCGCCAAGGATAATGTCTGTATTTTCAATCAAGTTGCCGTTTTCGTCGTGGAGGAGAGGCAATGAAATTTGCACATTTCTATTTGCCCAATTGTCGGTGGTGTTTGACTCGTCGATGCGAAGAGTGGTGGGCATAACGATGGAATCATTTTTCTGCATCTCGATATTATATGCACGGGAAGTGACATTGATTTGATAGACGCCAGTGTTTGTCCAGACTTTGTCGTTTTCGCTGAAAGCAAAATATTGCACGGTGTAGACTCCCGCACGAGAAGGAGTTAGGGTAAGTTTTCCACTATCGATATCAAGTTGTACTTGGGCATTGTCGATGACCATTCCCGCGGGGGTTAAGGCGGTGGTGTCGGCTTCGACAAAACGAGTTAGTGGTGTGCGATAAGGGTCTTTAATTTCCACAAAAATAGTGGAGGCTGTAGTCGTTCCTTCCGAATCTGTCGTTGTGACACCAACGGTGGAAGCATCGTCTGTTTTTGTTTTTATTTCATAGATTTCCGAGTCATCATCAAAGGCAATGCTGCTGGCAATGGGCAATTCCTTTGGGGCGTTTTTGTTCGCCGTTGTGGGAATGTTTCTGACAGTTATGATGTCGCCTTTAAGAAGCGTTTCGCCTTCCGCATCCGGAGTGCCATTGGTGTTCCCTGCCACAAAAGATGCTTGGACATTTGTTAGGGGGAAAAGCACACGTGAAATGTTAAACACGCTGGAACCTAGAAAAGTTAAAGAAGTGACAAGCACCATCAGTCCTGAAATGATGAATTTTTTCGTTCTAGTCATATTTTTCTCCTATTTTTGCAATAAATCGACAAAAAATGTCGATTTTTTTCTTACTGTATATGTTTTTGAAGGTGGATTTTTTAAAAAAGACGCATCTGTCAAACAATATAAAGCGTTATGATTTTACAACATAAGTGCTCTGTTGTCAATCAATATTCGCAGATTTTCCTTTCATTTTCTTCCCTTTTTTTAAAGAGATTGAGAGAGAAAACTTTTTAGTCAAAATTATTTTTTGCAGCCTTTTTTCAAAATATGT
>CAZJEU010000004.1:0-13010 GCA_964545115.1 uncultured Christensenella sp.
AACAAAAAAGAAAAAAAGCTTTTGGCAGAATAAACAGTTTTTTTCTGACGATTATTTTTGTTTTTTCCAGCGTTTTCGTTCTCACTGGTTGCAGCACTCCCAAATTTTTTGTGGGTGTTATTTTTCGTAATTATGGCTCTCAATTTATATCTGACAACGTGTCAGGACCCATTCTCGAAACGCTCTTCAACGAATATGGTATGGCAAACGAACATGCCGTTGATGGAACAACTCACAACAACTGGGGGAACATCAATTTTTCTCACCTTCTCGGTAAAACGGGAGCCAGTCTTACCACCGGACAAACAATAACAGTTGCCAACGAAGTCTCCCAGTTCACCCACTTTTATCACAAAGCAGTGACAGCTGAAAAGTTTATTTTAATGTTTGTTTCCAGAGAACTTAGCCCCACCGAACTTGGCGATGGCAGCAATGGAACAAATGCCGGAATGATTGTTGGATATGAAAATGATTCTTTCTTTCTGCGCTATCGCAAAGAAAATATCAATAATGGAAATTATGGCAATCAAAACGTCTCAATTACAGATTTTTCAGCATCGACACTCAATCCCACAAAGTTTTCCGATTTGGTTCCCCCCCTTTCACCCCAAAGCAATGTAAGTATAAACACAAACACCGCTTACAAATATGACTATCAAAGAGGAGGAGGGGGTTTTGACAGTTTCTGTGCTTACATATTCGTTGGTTCTGCGATAAATGGCAACGCCATCGGTTCCGCGCAACCTTTTATAAACAACTTTTATTTTAACAATCACTCCAACTCCATTCAAAGCAGTCTTCTAAGCTTTTCTTCAAGTGCCCTTCTCAACAATTCTTGGGAAAGAATAGAATCCTATGCACTAAGTTGGGAAGCATCTCTATCAGAAAGGGAAATGGATTCTTATTCGACCTACAACGAACGTCTGCCTTTTTATGTGGACAAATACAGAGATTACCTATCTCTTTTAATTGCCAAAACTTTTGTAGAACTCAACAATAAATGGAGCAATGAAGTTCAAACAAAATATGACGAAGCTTTTGAAATTGTAAGTGCGTGGATGGAAAACGGCGATATTTTTCCCGATGAAGTCTTGCAAGGAATGACAGACCTAAACAAATTTATCACCTATGTCACGGTAGATTTAAACATAAACTTAAATCTCGCCAGTATCGAAACTAAACATATAACGACTCTAATTTGTAAAAATATAATCTCGCCCTTCCTTTTCTCTTATTCTTCCTCAGGTGTCGCAACAGAAATTATCTCAGGACCTCTCAACAAAAATTATATATCGACAATAGAAACGGCGCTGACAAATGCCTTGCTAAATAATACTGGTCAGTCGATTTCCACTCCACAAAGTGCCCCTTCTTCAAGAGGCTATTTTTTGGACGACACCAGAAAAGGTTTCAATTCAAACTTGACGTGTTCCTTAAACGCCTTGTTCTTTTGCAACCGCACCGAAAGAAACATATTCAATTCTTTCAGCACAAAGATACCCAGCTTTACCGTCTTATTTGAAGCGGACCCTCAAAACTTGGCAAATCTGAAAAACTATGAATTGCTTCTTTACTATCACAAAGGAGATTCAACTAAAAATATAAATGAAAAAGACTCTCTAAACAAAACTGTTACCTTAGAGATTGATAAAAATGACCTTGACGACGGAATGATAAACGTGGATGTCTTTGCTGCTTTTGCCGCGGAATACCCTGAAGAAAATGGAAAGGACAACATCTCTTTCCGAGCAGCAAACAGCGTCCAGAATTTTCCAGAAAATCTAAATGATATAGGCTGGGTGGGCACCAACCAAATCTATCTGGGCAAAGATACCTCTGGGAAAGATGTTTTCTCCCATCCCGTAGGGTTTTTTGATTATGTAGGAGGCCAAGATAACTTCGATTTTGTCGAACTTATTTTTCTACCAAGAAACGGAACAGAGATTGCGTTTATCACCATTATCGACATCTGGGTTTAGTCAAATACAATCGATTTCTTTTCAAAATTTACTCTTTTAACCATTTTTTTTAACTTTTATTATACTTTTTTCAATTACTTTGCTATAATTTGACAGATACTAACTTCACTCAGGATTAAAACAAAAAGGAAAAGATGGACTATGCATTTTCAATTTCTTTTTATGTCAGGAGCCTCATTCTCAATGATTACTCATTTGGGGCCTTTTATAATGGAAATTCTTGTCGGCATCGTGTTTGGTTACATTCTTTATTTTCTGTTCATCGGCATTGGTTTCATAATTTCCTTCGCTCAGAAATTATTTAACATTGCAGCAGGATTGGAACCAATCTCCATAGACTCTCAGATTTATGGCGGTTCTGACAACCCCGATATGGTTATCGGACTTATGAGAAACGATACCATAAATAAAGTCTTTTTCACCATTCTGGGCGTTTGTCTTGTTTTGCTTGTCATTTTCACCATCATAGCCGTTATCAAAACGGAGTTTTCTTTAAAATACACTTCCAAAGCACCTATAATTTCGCGAGCACTCACTTCACTTGCCAATTTTTTTATCATTCCCATTATGTTTTTAGTGGGCATAACGGCAACCAGTGGTTTACTTCGGGTGGTGAGCGGTGTTTGGGAATCGGGAACACCGAATTCCTTAACTTACAAATGTTTTGAAGTGGGGTCAAAGGCAGCGAACAGAGCCAGAAACGACACCAAATTTGCTCAATATCTAATAGGTGGAGATTGGATAGGTCAAGTGACTACCTCTGGCGGTGGTTCAAGCGGTGGCGGCGGGGGAACTTTGAGCGGCACTCCTAATCTGGGTGACTTGTATGAAAGTTCTTCTTCGGTATCTGCTGCGGAAAATTTTCAAGATCACAATCCTTTTGCAACTCTTTCAGAGATTGAGGTTGCCGATTTTATAGACAAAATTTTCGAAAATTCTTTTGGATCCGAAGCCAACTTTCTTTTAGGCATCGAAATGAAAGATTTTAATTACGAAAAACAATGCGAAAGAGCGGATGATAATCTCTATGTCGATTGGCACACGGCACTTATGGGCTATCCTAATTTAAACGAACGCATCAGTATTTATAATATCAAAGCAGTCAATTACTTTTATGAATTTATGAATTTCAACTATATCCTCGCTCTCGGAGCCGCCATCGTTGTGGCATGGAATATGCTAGGAATCTGTATTTTATTGTTCAAGAGGGTTTTTGAAATGCTCATTATTTTCCTGCTTTCACCTATTATGACGGCAGTGGCGCCTCTTGATAATGGAAATGCCGAAAAGAAACTACGCGGCGAATTTATGAAACGGCTGTTCTCTGTTATAGGTCCTGTCTTTGCCTATAACTTATTCTTTATAATAATAGGAATTTTTTCTGAAATAAATCCTTTTAAAAATATGACAGGAAATTTCTTTCAGCAATATATAGCTCCTGTTGTCCTCGTAGTTTTCGATTTAATGTTCGAACTTCTTGTCATAATTGTCGCCCTAGGGCTTTTGAAAACTGCCAACTCAATGTTTACCAGCATGCTAGGAATGGAAGACCTTGTCAGTCAATCAGACGCCACTATGAAAAAGACAATCGGCACCACTCAAAAAGTAGCACTCGGCGCCACTGCTGGCATTACTATGGCAGCCAAAGGCACTGCTCAATCCATCAAAGGGATTAAATCTGTCGGTGGCTATGCTGTAAACGCCGCCAATGCAGCCAGAATAAGAGGAATTGATAAAGACGAAGAAAAATTCCAATACAAAAAAGAAGCCGCACTGGAAGATTTGGAAAAGAAAACAGAAAGGCACGAAAAGTTTCGCGACGATGGTGATGTGCTCGATGCACTTGGCGCCAAATTTAGTAAGAACAGAGCAAAAGCCAAAGTTGATAGATTTAATAAGAGAGAAAAAGACTTAGAAAGATATAGAGGCTCAGACGAATACAAAATTAAAAAAGCTAAGGAAAGAATTGAAGGTTTAAGCAGTCAGGAAGGCGGCACTCAGCATGAAGAAGCCGCTCGTCTAGCATCTATAAAGGAAGAAGAAGACAAAATCAAAACGCTTAAAGCTTCTCAAAGTCAAGCCCGAAAAGACAAACTTGCCGGCTCTTTCCTTGGCAGAAAAGTCATCGGCTTTGGTCATGAAGTAAAAGATGTCTTCGGTGTCACTGCTGGACAGATGGGTGAGAGAATGAGAGAATCTGCTTTTGGACTAACAGGTGAAGGCGCACAAAAAGCAATGAATCTTTTTATCGACAAAAACGAACGCAAATCATTTTATAAATCCAGCAAAGATATTTCTGCCGACAAAGAAAAAGAAGATAAATTCTCCAAAGAATTTTCTGAGGGCAAAGGTGCCGAATTGAGTATGCTCAAAAAAGTCGTCGCCAGCGAAAAGGGAGAAGATGTCAAAAAAGAATATACAAAACTGGCAGATGTTCTTGCAAAAACCATCAAAGACGGCGTCCTTTCAGAGCAACTTGCTGCCAGACGTAACTTAGAAAGATTTGAAACAAAGCATGGCATCACTAAAAATGCAGAGATTATGCAGGCATCCATCAACAATATGAACAATCCAAACCACGACAAAAATATGGAACTGCTTAATTCTTATCTGTCAAATGCTCGAAAAGAAGCGGAAGATAAGGGTATCAAAGAAGCCGCAGAACAATCGGAAAGACAAGCCAAGGCAAACGTAGAAGCCCTTGAAAATGTTATGAAAGACCCCATCGTGGAAATGACAAAAGTCTTGAAAGATATGAAGACTTCCGACGCAAAACATTCCGCCCTTCTCCAAAGAGAATTGAATGCGGTGGCAAGCGGACTGAAATCTATGTCCGAATTTATGAAAGGAAACCAAGACCAAGGAAAAAAATAACGCCAAAACCCACTTGTTTTTGAGGAGAAAAATGCATGATTAACTACATCCCAAAAAGAATAAAAGTTCGAATAGAATTTCTCAAAGGAATAACTCTTTCCGACATTATCGTGGCGGCGATTGCTGCCACCATCGCTATCTTGCTGGCGTTCAGTAATTTGCCTTATAAATGGTATTTTGCTCTTGCTTGGGTTTCTCTTTGTGCCACTTTGTTTCTGAAAATTGAAGAAGACCTGCGCCTATACAGTTCGCTTGGGCTTGCTCTGCGCTTCGTCGCGTTCAAAAAGAAATATGCCAAAACAGACGTCGATAAAAAGACGGGCAGACTTAAAATAAAAGATATCATTCCTTATGAAGGGATTATTAAAGACAGATTTATAGACTTTAAAGAATATTACGGAATGGTCATCGAAATCAAACCCATCGAATTTGGACTCTTGGCGCTTGATAAGCAAGATATGGTCATCCGCTCTTTCGCAAATGGTCTGCGCCGAATAAACAACAACCAAACTGCAAGCATCATAAAAGTCAGCAAGTCCCTCGTCTTTGACGACTACATCGCCATTGAGGACAAAAAATATGATACCTTGATGGAACTGCAATATGAAGACGAAATGGGTATGGATGAAATTGAAGCACGTGCACAAGTCTTCGAAACCCGTGTGAAGCAGTTGCAAAATATGAACAGGGAAGAAAAGGTATACAAAGATTTCTTCTATATAGTCGTCTATGATAAAGACCGTGACGCCCTTGAAAACACTGTAAACGGAATGGTAAGCACGCTTGCAAACAGCGTCGTGCCTCTCGATTGTCACCGTCTTAATGGTAAAGAACTTACGGTGTTTTTTAAAGCAAACTACGGCAGATATTTCGACGAGCGAGATTTGGAGAGCATTCCCACCAACCAATTTACAAACTGGGCAATTCCCGAAGAGATTCGATTTAAAACCACCAAATTTTTCATCGACAAACAGCCTTATCGCTCCTTCACTCTCACCGACTATCCCACTCAGGTAGGCAACGCATGGGGCGCCCCTTTCTTTTTGCTGGACAGAACAAACATAGTCGTAAATTTTCGCCCCATTCCCAAAGCACTGGGCGAACGACGCATAGACAAATCCATCATCGAAATGGAAACAAAGTTACTGAATACCTACAAAAGCAGTAAACAAATGGAAAACGAACTGCAATACAATTCGCTTAAAGAGTTGCTCCAAATGCTCAAAACCAGCAACGAACAGCTCTTCGAAGTGAACACCCACCTTGTCTGTGAAGACAGTTCCAAAAAAGAAGTGCGTGCCATTCTCAAACAAAATGGCTATAAATACACCGAAATGTTTGGCAGACAAGTGGACGCTTTCATCAGCCGAAATATTTCCGCTCTCGACACTATCAAACAGCACAAAAGAGAAATTCCCACCACCACTCTTGCCTCTGTCTTTCCCTTTATTTCAGGCGCCCTTATGGACCAAAAGGGCATATATATCGGACACAACGAATATCCCGTTTTTGTCGACTTTTTTGACAGAACAGTCCGAGCAAACAGCAACGCTATGATTATTGGAAAGTCAGGCAGTGGAAAATCTTACGCCACAAAAATGCTTCTGACCAATCTTGCCTGCGACAACAGCAAAGTCTTCATTCTTGACCCCGAGGACGAATATACGCCACTGTGTTACAATATGCGTGGCAAATTTATCGACGTAGGCTCCTCTCAACGCGGACGCTTTAACCCTTTTCACATTATGACGACATTGCAATCTGACGAAGGCGGCGACGACGACTCCTATTCCACCCACCTGCAATTTTTAGAAGAGTTTTTTCGGGTTGTTTTGCCGGGCATTCCATCTGACGCTTTCGAACTTCTCAACTCTATAACTATCGATGCCTATAAAGAAAAAAACATCGATTCCACCACGCCTCTCACCAAACTTAAACCAGAAGATTACCCCATTTTCGACGATATTGACCGTCTGACAAAAACGAAAATGCTTAAAGAAAAAGATGCCTATATGCTCGCCACCCTGCAAACAGTCGCCACCTATATTTCCAAATTTTCCTCCGGTGGCAGAAACAGCAACCTTTGGAACGGCCCCATGTCCATCGCCACCAAAGAGAATTTTGTCACCTTCAACTTCCGCTCGCTTTTGGCTAACCGAAACCAAACCATTGCCAACGCTCAAATGCTTCTGGTGTTTAAATATCTAGACAACGAAATCATCAAAAATAAAGACTTTAACGACAAATATCGAGCCAATCGTCACATCATCGTAGCCGTCGACGAAGCCCACGTTTTCATCAACCCAAAGCACCCCATCGCGCTGGAATTTATGGCGCAAATGGCAAAACGTATTCGAAAATATAACGGAATGCAGATTGTCATCACGCAGAACATTAAAGACTTTGTCGGCAGTGTGGAGATTCAGCGTCAGTCCACCGCCATCATCAACGCCAGTCAATATTCCTTCATCTTCTCGCTTGCCCCCAACGACATTACCGACCTTATTGAACTTTACCGCAACGCAGGCGAAATCAACAAAGAAGAACAGGACAACATCGTCACGGCGGGCGTCGGTCAATGCTTTCTTATCACTGGCCCTCTGGCGCGCACTTCGCTTAAAATTGAAGCAAACGAAACAGTTAGGGAACTTTTTTCATAGTTTAACCTAGTTTTCTTTCTCTTTTTTATTTGTGCACTTTGAACAAAACTATTTTTTTGTCTATTGAAAATACCCCTTACTTATGATAATATATACCCATCAAATAGAGAGGTTATACGTATGGGATTATTTACCTATTCTAAAAAACAATCAGACAAAATTATTGCCAGAGCATTCATCGATTTTTTGGGTGGCAGCAAAGCAATGAGCGATGCCATCCAATCAAATGTTGGCACTTTAAGGTTTTTAAAAGAAAAACATTTTTTCAACGACGAAGGACTGGGTTCAATTGAAGCTCTGAATGAGAGTAGCAAAATAGAACTCGCTGCTCTTTTTCGCTCAGGTGTAAAATATAACGACTTCAACGACTTTTTTACCTTCGCTTCAAGGTTCAATCCTTTATTTTCTTCCGGAAAAGATTTCGGAAAAGTTTATCTGGACAGATACAACGATGTTTTCGACAAGGCTTTTATCTACGAAAGAGAGCGTAAAAACCAACCTGTTCCTGAGTTTAGCGACGAGGACAGAGTGTCAGTTATCAACAGAAAGGAAATTTTGGAGAGTTTCAAAACGCCCCTTATCAGCGAAGGTGTTATGGGCAGTGTGCTTAAAGGAAATTACGGCACCACCACAAAAGAAGCAGTAGCGCTCCTCGCTTCCGCCAGCAAAGTGCTAGACTTTTATCACGAAAACGATAAGTCTGTGGAACATTATCACAAAATTATTCAAGCCTGTATGTTTGAAGACAATTATGAAATGGTCGAAAAAATGATTGGCGTCGACCCGCTTAAAAAGCCTTCCTCTCGCACCAGAAAAGAAGGAAACGACTATGAATTTATTTCAGCCATTTTCGACGGTGTTGTCCCCGAAAAAGAAAAAAGTCCTTTTTTCAAAGCCAAAAGTGCAAAGACGGAAATTTTAAAAGAGCCGAAGATTGTGCAAGTTAAAGAGAAACTCGAAGGCAAAATTATCAAAGATTCTATCCTTGCAGAGTTAAAAGAAATGGGCGTTAATGTCACCGCTTTGCAACGAACTCTCACCAAAGACAACGTTGTCAAATTTTATCTTGCCAACAAAAACAAGGCAAGCATAGAAGATATTAAAGACGTCATCATAGCAGAAGAAAGTGTAAAATCTCTTGTTTTAGAGCCCATTTTTAACTTTTTCCTTGGCACAAAAGGCAGCAAAAAGTTTGATCCCGAACTTTTAAGTCTTTCTCAAATGAAATTGCTACACAACCTTTCAAATTTTGAAGAAAACGATATCTCAGTCGTGATTAACAGAGTTAAAAACCATTCTCAAATTGTGAAAAATTTGTTTGAGCGCACTCTTACAAACAGCAAAAGCGACGAAAAAATAAAAAAAGAGATTCTTAACAGCATTATCTCTTCCAGAGTTTTGGCAAAAGACGACTATCGAGATTTTGTCAGCGAACTAACTTCCGTATTTTTTGAACCCAAAATTAAAAAACTTATCAGCAGCCAATCTAAGTTACAAATCAATATGCCCCAAGGCAGCACCAAGACTTATGCACCGGGCTTTGTTAAAGTAAGCGGAGAAGTCCTATTTATTGAAAATCTTCCTATTTCGCTCACTAAAAATAAAAATACCAATAAATACGAAAAAGCCAAACTTGATTTTTCAAAGGCAGATTTAGAAAAATTCAAAAATGAGCTGTGGACGGAGTATGGCTGCGATGCACAAGCTCTTGATCTTGAAAAAGATACCTATCTTGGCAACAACAAATATCTGCTCGAAATCGCCAATATTTCAAAAGAAAATGCGGCAGAAATGATGTCTAGAATCAACAATAGCGACCGCACCAAAGAATTTATGACATCCAAGAGAGTCTTTTCTGATAATGAACTAGAAGAAATTTGTGGTCAAGTAAAAGTTAAAAACGCAGATTATTCCATCTTTAAATCGGAAGCTTTCTACAAAAATGCTAAACAAGCAGCACTTGATAAGGCGTTAAAATCCTTTTATCAACAACAAGCCGAAAAAGAAAATTCGCACAAACAAGCAAAAGAATCTCAGGCCAATCAAGCCAAACTCGCAAACGCCCAATCTCAAACTGAACCCGTAAACTCTCAATCAGCAACTCAGGAAGAAGCAACTCAGGAAGAAGCAACTCAGGAAAAAGCAAAAGAAGACTCTTCTAAAACTTCCAACCAAAAACCAACAATCAGTTCTGAAAAAGTTCAAGAACAATCTCAAACCGAACGGGAACAAGAAGAGTTTGAAAAAGAAGAAAATCAACTTCAAACAGAAAGCCCCAACGGAGATGAAAGCAAAGAACCTAAGCAATTAAATTTTTCTTTCATCGACATAGATTCGCTCTTTGACCCAAGCAAAGAACAATCTCAACAAGAAGAACCAACAGCCACAAAATCAAAGCCTAAATCAAAACGTTCACCTTCCACAACGAAAAAGGTTACCGAAGAAAAATCTTCTGAAAAAGTTGAACCAGCCAAACCTTCAATAGAAGATGAAAAAATTGATGAAAATGCAAACCAAATTGCAAATGAAAATAATGAAGAGAACTTAAACGAAAATAACCTTTTAGAAAAGCAACCTTCTCTTGAAGGATGGGGCAGTCTGGAAGCCAAATCTCCACAGAGTTTGAATCTTGACTCTATAAAAAGAAGCATCAGCGCTTCAATCTATTCCAATCAAAATCTTAATCAATTTGAAAAGAACGAAAAATATGACGACCTCGGAAACATCAACAGCCCAGAAGAATTGAAAGAATATGTGGATGCTGTCGCACCGTATCTTGCTTTCGACAGCAATCTGCTCAGAAACATTCAAACTTATCTGGCAGAAAATGAGTTATCTGCGGAAAACTTGGAAAATAGCGGCGAAAATTTTGAACCTACCAATCTATAAGTTTAAACATTTTGTCATTTATCTCACAAATCGCCTTCTTTCAGTTGCTTCTTTTGCCACTTTTCTGAGATAATAAAGAACAAAGGAGAGAAGAGTATGAATAGAGAAATCGATTATAGTTTCAAGATTTTAGAAGAAGTTCTAAAATTACAGAAATATAAAAACAAAGAAGAAGTTCTTTCTGTTGCTGACAAAATGTTAAAAATTGCTCAGGCAAAGAAAAATTTATCTGACGAACTCAAAAAAGCTTATAAAGAAGCTTATTCCAAACTCCAATCTCTCACTTTCAAAGAGATGAATGAAATAATAGAAATTCTAAAAATGTATAACTAAAAACACACAAACAAAAGTAAAAACCTAAAAAGAAGCCAAAAGTAAAGGCTTCTTTTTTATAAAAATTTTTAATCCATCTTTTTATTTCCCAACAGCTGAAATTTGACTATTTTTTCTTTTTTTGTTAAAATATTTTTATGAAATTTAAAGAATCTAAACATTGCCCCCGCTGTAATAAAAAAATGCCCAAAGAAATACCTGTTTGTCCCGGTTGCGGACTAGTTTTTTCCCGATTAAGCAACGTCACCAACCGCGCAGCGCGAGAAGCGATTAAAAATAACCAATTCAACAAAGTTATTTTCGACCGAAATCTGCCACCAGACATCAATAAATGGAATCTTTTCTGGACTACCTTTTTTCTAGGAATGTGGGGAGTCCATTTTGCAAAAATAGGCAGAAAAAGATTGTTTTTATATCAACTTATATCTTTCTCTATGCTTATAATCTTTTCACTCTTGCTTTTCACGCAAGTTCTTTCCACCGACTTAATGTATCACAAATACTGGGTTTTCTTCTACTGGGCAATGATTTTACCAGCGTCTGTTGCGCTTATAATTTGGTTTTTTTCTCTAACTCAAATCTTATTTAACGCTTTCAAAGTGCCTGTCGCCATCGATGAAGAGTTTGTTGTTAAAAAGCTTGATAAATCTGTCGCAAACGACATTATTACACAAGCAAAAGCCACTCGCACAAACGAAATAAAAGCCAACTTCTCAGCAAAAAAGATTAAACTCATCTGCAAATCTTGCGGAGCAAGTGTAAAAGTCAAAGAAAACGAATCTATCTGCCCCAAATGTGACGAAAATTTAGAGGGATAAAATGCAAAAAAACAAAACAGTCGTCGTTGGAATGAGCGGCGGAGTGGACAGTTCAGTGGCAGCCCTGCTTTTAAAACAGCAAGGTTATAATGTCATCGGACTTTTTATGAATAACTGGGAAGAAAAAGATGATAGTGGCGAATGTTCCTCTGCCGACGATTTTGATGATGTCCGACGTGTTTGTGCCAAACTTCACATCCCCTACTACTCAGCAAATTTTTCCAAACAATATATGGAAAAAGTTTTTTCCCAATTTCTAAGTGAATATCAAAAAGGACGCACACCCAATCCCGACGTCTTGTGCAACAGAGAAATCAAATTTGGGCCCTTTTTGAACCACGCCAAAATGCTGGGCGCCGACTATATCGCCACAGGGCATTATTGCAAAATCGAAACTGATGGCAAGCACTTTTTTCTCAAAAAAGCCAAAGATAAAACAAAAGATCAAAGTTATTTTTTGAATCAACTCTCTCAAACTCAGCTTTCCCAAGTCATCTTTCCCCTTGCCGATATCGAAAAAAAAGCAGTGCGAAAACTTGCTCTTGAAAACGGTTTAGACAATGCAACGAAAAAAGATAGCACAGGCATATGTTTTATAGGAGAAAGAAATTTTAAAACTTTTCTAAAAAATTATTTGCCAGCAAAACGTGGTAAAATTGTCGACATAAACGGCAACCAAGTGGGTGAACACGAAGGTGTTCTATACTATACGCTTGGCCAACGTCGTGGATTGAATATAGGTGGAAAACGTGGAGGCAATGGAGAAAGATGGTTCGTCCTCGGTAAGGACGTGAAAAAAAATGAACTAATTGTATCTCAGGGAAGCGATGAAAGACTATTTAGTTCTTCACTCATCGCCACCGACTTCAATTGGATTCCCTTCCCACCCAAAGAAAAAGTTTTTTATTGTCTTGCAAAGTTTAGATATAGACAACCCGACCAAAAAGTTGAAGTAGAGATTTTAGAAAACAAAAAAATAAAAGTTGTTTTTAAAGAAAAACAACGAGCAATCACCCCAGGGCAATATGTCGTGCTATATGACGAAAAAGAAAATTGTCTGGGCGGCGGAACAATAGACGAGGTGAAGTCTTAAAAAGTTGTTCATATTAGAAAGCGTTTTTCATAAGATAAACTATGTTAGAAGTTTTGTTTTTTTCATTATCTGTCAGTTTGGATGCCTTCGGATATTCACTCGGCTTTGGCAGCAAAAATATCAAGTTAACAAAGAAAGATTTTCTTTTTTTAAACATCGCAAACTGCACAATCCTAATTTTGTTTTTAATTTATTATCCCATAGTTCTCCCTCTGTCCACTTCAAATATCGCGCAGAATATGGGCGGTATCTTATTGCTTGTCCTAGGCTCATATAACATCATCGCCGCTTTCTGGGTCGTTTCTGTGCGTTTGAGGGCATATAGCAAAATTAAAATGCCAAAATTTGAATTCAAAATTCAAAA
>CAZJEU010000005.1:0-12629 GCA_964545115.1 uncultured Christensenella sp.
CAAAAGATGAAACATACAAAACTCCTTTTTAAAATGCCAACGGACAAATTTTTATTTTAGCAAAGCGATTTTATCACACTTTCGAAAAAATATCAAACGTTTCAAATAACAATCATCAAAACTAAAAAACACATACACGTTTGTATTAAATACTGCATTGTTTTAACTATCTTATCGCCTTTGTCCTTGGCAAGTTTGCTAAAAAAATAGAAGAGTAGGACAAAAGAGATGCTCGCTATTGACGACCTTAAATCATAGAAAAAATGTTGGCGTAAATATTCAAAAACCGACCATAAAATGTCCATCAGAAAGACTTTAACTCCTCTATCAAAAATTATAGCCTAAAAATAGCTCCTTTTCAAGAGTGAAAATTTAAAGAGTTTTAAAGCAGAACAAAATAAAAAAGACAGAGAACTTCTGCCTTTTATCAAAAAGTTTTGTCTTGCCTTCAATTTTTAGCTATATCAACATTGGTTTTCTTTGGTTGTTTGGTTCCGAACGAATTGACAATCTGCCCGAACTTTTCGCTCACCAGCGACACCCCGCCCACCAGCAGTCCATCCACCCCTTCCAGTTTGGCAAGCTTTCGACAGTTGTTTTCGTTCACGCTGCCACCATAGACCACCGACACTTCTTCGGCAAATTTTTTGTCGTACATATCTGTTAAAATGCTGCGGATAAGTTTAACCGTTTCGATAATCTCAACGTCCATAGGCACTGTGCCCGTTCCAATCGCCCACACTGGCTCGTATGCGATGACAATATGGTTCAGTTCGTTGGCATAGAGTCCTTTCAATCCCGTGGAAATTTGCTTCAAAAGCGACTGCGCCGTAAGTTGATTTTTCCTTTCATACAATGTTTCCCCCACGCAAAAGATGCAGATAAGACTGTTTTTCAAGGCTTTAAAAATCTTTTTGTTGATAAGTTCGTCTGTCTCGTTAAATTTATTTCGTCTTTCGCTGTGACCCACCACCACGCTTTCCGCTCCCACCCCCACCAACATTTCGCCGTTAATCTCGCCTGTGAAAGTGCCAAAATCGTTCTCATTCAAATTTTGCCCTGCAATGAGAATGCCGCTGTCCTTCACCTTTTCCACCGCCGTTTTGATGGAAACAAAAGGCAGTGCCAAGATGACTTGTGAAGAAGATGACGCCACCAATGGCACCAATGTGGAAAGATAGTCTTTAATTTCGTCATCTGTTTTGTTCATCTTAAAGTTTGCAATGATATATTTTTTTCGCATAATTTTCTCCTTTTTAAGAACCTTTAAAACCTTTTAAAATAGTGGCTTCCCCGTCATTTCCGAAGGGATTTTAATGTCCATCATCTTCAAGATTGTGGGGGCAATGTCGGCGAGGGAACCGTGTTGCCGAAGAGTTTTTTCTCCTGCTCCAAACAAGATGAAAGGCACTTTCGCCGTGGTGTGAGAAGTGTGCGGTGAGCCGTCGTCATACTCCATTTTGTCGGCATTGCCATGGTCGGCTGTCACTATGCCCTGTCCTCCCCGCCGCAACAATTCGTCCACCACCATTTTCACACATTCATCCACCACCATCACCGCTTTTTCGGTGGCCTTTTTGTCTCCTGAATGAGCGACCATATCGCAATTTGCAAAATTTATTGCCAAAAAGTCACATTCATCCATTTTCTGAACGGCTTTTTCCACAATCTTTTTGGCGGACATTTCAGGAAAAGCCGCATAACTCGCCATTTTTTCAGAATCGACCAACACCCATTCTTCATTTTTGAAAGGTTGCTGTTTGCCAGCATTGAAGAAAAAAGTGAGATGGGCATATTTTTCCGTTTCGGCAATTTTCGCTTGCTTCGCTCCGTTATCACTCAAAACAGCTGACAAAATGTTCGTTGGCCTTTCTGTTTTATACATCACGTGCACGTTTTTGAAATTTTCATCATACTCTGTCATCGTCACAAAATGAAGGTTCAGTTTTTGCACAAAATTCAGGTCGTTTTCTTCTGCCATAACATAAGCAAGTTGCCTTTCTCTGTCCGAACGAAAGTTGAAGGAAAGGACAACATCGCCTTTATCAATGGTTGCCACTGGTTTTTCATTTTCAGTCAAAACGATAGGTTTCAAAAATTCGTCTGTTTCGCCCTGTGCATATGCACTGTCCACCGCTTGTGCCCAATCGGCAGCCTTTTTGCCTTTTGCACTTACCCACAGTTCATAAGCAAGACGGTTTCTATCCCAATTTTTATCACGGTCAAAAGCATAGTATCTGCCCACAATGGAAGCAATTTTACCTATCTTTTCCTTTTGCATAAAAGTTTGCGTTTGAGAAAGATAAGTTTTAACACTCTTTGGCTCGGTGTCCCGCCCATCGCTGACAAAGTGAAGGAAAACATTGTTAAACTTTTTCTTTTTGCACAAGGTGAGTATGGCAAATAAATGCGTTATGTGCGAATGAATGCCTCCGTCGCTGGTGATGCCAATTAGGTGCAGTTTTTTATTTTGTTTTTGAGCAAGGTCGATGGCAGCGTTTAATGTTTTATTTTTGAAAAAAGCCCCTGATTCAATCTCTTTGTTTATCTTAACAAGTGGTTGGAGAGTCACTCGACCACTGCCCATTGCCAAGTGCCCCACTTCACTAGTTCCCGCTTGGAGTGCAGGCAGACCCACGTGTTCTTCGCTGGCAAAGATGCTCGTGTGTGGAAACACTTTTTTAAGGTCGGTCAAGTTTTTGGTGGTTTTTGGTGTAATAGCACTTTTCGAAAGGTCAACGGGAATGCCGAAACCATCCATAATTATCAGCGCGGTAAGTTTTCTTTTTCTCACTTTTTGCCTCTCTTTTCTTCTTTCTCGCCAAGGACGTCAATGCCGGGTAACATTTTGCCTTCCAGCAACATAAGGCTGGCTCCACCGCCAGTGGAAAGATGGTTTATCTCTTTGGCATAGCCAGACTTAACCACCGCCGCCGCACTGTCGCCACCGCCCACGAAAGTGAAAGCCTTGGTTTTCGCCATAAATTTCGCCACTTTTATAGTGCCTCTTGCATACATAGGGTTTTCGAACACGCCGACGGGGCCATTCCAAATTACTGTGCCTGCTTTTTTGATGTGTTTTTTGAAGAGTTTTATTGTTTTAGGCCCGATGTCCAGCCCCATATACTCATCTTCGATTTCCATAGACGGGAATTTTTTTGGTTTGTCTTTGCTGTCAAAATCACGATTGGTAATGATGTCGACGGGCAACACAATCTCCACATTGCGTTTTTTGGCTTTTTCCAAAAGATTTTTGGCCAAGGTCACCTTTGCTTCGTCCACCAAGGACTTGCCTACTCTCCCGCCTTTGGCTTTTAAGAAAGTGTAACTCATTCCGCCACCAATCAAAATGGCATCGGCTTTCTCCAAAAGGTTTTCGATAACAGGAATTTTGTCTGAGATTTTCGCTCCCCCCAAAATGGCGACGAAGGGACGTGCGGGTTCAGTTAAAATTTGGTGCATCACTTTCAGTTCCTTGCCCATCAAAAAGCCAGCAGCGTTCGGCAGCAGTTTCGCCACTCCAAAAGTGGAGGCGTGCTTTCTGTGCGCTGTGCCGAAAGCGTCGTTGACATAAATATCCGCAAGAGCGGCAAGTTCCTTGCAAAACTCTTCGTCATTCATTTCTTCTCGCTTGTCAAAACGCAAGTTTTCCAACACCAAAATGTCGCCTGCCGCCATTTTTTTAATCTTTTCCTTGGCATCCTTTCCCACCGTGTCGGTGGCGAATTCCACTTTGTTTTTTACGATTTTCCCCAACCTATCTGCCACGATTTTCAGCGAAAAAGTTTCCTCTCTTTTGCCTTCTGGTCGCCCGAAATGAGAGATTATAATAACCTTTGCTTTTTGTTCGCAAAGATAATTTATGGTGGAAAGACTTTCCATAATTCGAGTATCATCGGTGATGACGTGGCGTTTTTGGTCGATTGGCACGTTGAAATCCAGCCTTAAAAGCACTCTTTTGTTTGCCACATTGACATCTTTAATGGTTCTTTTCATCCGTTTTCCCCTTTTTAATTTCCTAACTTCATTCTAGCAATTATTCCTTTTTTTGTATATTAGTTTAGCGGTTTTTAACCTTTTTTGCTCAAAAAAAGCGTTTGCATACTACTTTTCAAACAAAATGGTTTTAAGGTCACTCAATGTCTGGCAAAGAGCCAATCTTTTCCGTCGCTCACAAGCAAGCAGAGTTTCGCCCACATAGGAAAAAGCATGACGTTTGAAAATCTTTAAAGTGGTGGCATCATCAAAATATTTTGCTAAAAGACTCAGGTGAAGGCGGGCGATTTCCTGTTTGGTTAAACAAACACTTTTGCCAGATAAAAGAGAGAATATCTCGGGACAACCCACTGCCCTTCGACCAATCATCACTCCGTCGCACCCTGTTTGCTTCATTTGAACATATGAACATTCGTCCACCACGTCGCCGTTTCCAATAACAGGAATGCTCACCGCTTTTTTCACTTTGGCAATGTCGGCAAGGTTAATTTTGCCACTATAACCTTGCGCGTGTGTGCGCGGATGAATGGTAAGGGCACTCACGCCCTCTTCTTCGCACATTTTTGCGAAAGGCAAAAGCACGTCGTCTTTTTCATAAAACCCTTTTCGCATTTTAACCGTTACTGGTTTGTCGGTGGAAGAAATACAGGCTTTAACAATTTCTCTTGCAAGGTCAAGGTTTTTCAAAAGCGCACTGCCGTCTCCATTTTTCACAATCTTAGGCGCAGGACAACCCATATTGATATCTATAATATCAAACTTGTCTAACGCTCCGCTTTTCAAAACTTTTTCGAATGCTTTTGGTTCGTGCCCAAAGAGTTGCACTGCAACGGGACTTTCTCCTTCAAACGTTTGAAGCAAAAGGTGCGTTTTTTTATTTTTGTGCAACAAAGCTTTCACGCTGACCATTTCGGTGACGGTCAGCCCCACTCCAAAATGGCTGCACAACTCTCGAAAAGCAACGTCACTTACGCCTGCCATTGGTGCTAAGATAAGATTGTTTTTTATTTCAAATTTACCAATTTTCATATGTCCATTTTAACATATTTTTGCTCAAAAACCATCAAAAAAGAGGCAAAAAAGGCTGCTTTTTGAATGATTTTAGATTGTTTTTTGAATGATTTTGAGTGGTTTTTTAAAGGTTTTGGGTCAACTTTGTGGTTTTTTGCGACGCAGTTTGGACAGGAAAAGAGCTTCCCTTTCATCGTTAGTGAATGTTTTTAAAACAAAAATCATAAAGACATATGCCAGCATTCCTAGCACAAGAGAAAGCACAATGGACAGAGCTGATGAAGCAAAGGCGGGGGCGATTTGTAACGAAACGAAAACGGTGAAAGCAGCGACTGTGCTGGCAATGAGCGGACAAATTATAATCTTATAAAATGAATAATGCAGACGGAACTCTTGCCTGAAATATAAGATATTTATTAGACACGCAAGAAAGTAGCAGGCGGAGTTTGACACAACTGCACCGGCGATGTTCATATAAGGGTTTGCAATGAAAATAATTTCGGAAATCACTTTGACGACAAGCGCAATGGATAGGCTAAGCACAGGGACATAGGAACGGTTAATCGCCTGCAAGAATGCGGTGTTTAGTTGCAGGAGTGCCAGATAAAAAATATTTATGGACGATATGAGCAAAAGCGAAGACGCAAGGTTAAGTTGATAACTACTTTGCAAAGAGCCTGAGAAAAGTAGGCTTATAATCTCTCTGGAAAAAAGAGAAAAAATGATGCAACAAGGGATGCTGATGAGCATGGTGAGTTTGAGTGCAAGTGACGCCTTGGCACGCACATTGGCATAATCTTTTTGGCTTAGCGCAAAAGAAATATAGGGGACAATTGTCATGCAAACAGCGACTGATAGAGTGGAGGGCAGATTGACGAGCGTGTTCACCACGCCTGAATTTAACCCCATAAGCGAAGTGGAAAAAATCTTTTCGAAGCCCATAGATTTCAAAATATTCAAAATGAGAAAACTGTCTATAACAAGCGACAATGGCAAAATGACGGAACTGAGCGTGAACGGAATGGCGTCTTTAAAAACTTTTTTCATAACAACAGAGATTTTTTCTTTAGGGCTAGTTGGTTGTTTTGAGAGTTGTGAAAAAAGGCGTTTATTTTTGCGCTTGGCGATAAAATAAATGACAGTAAAAACAAGCGTAGTGAAAATTTCGGCGATGGTTATGCCTAAGATTGCTCCTGCTGTGCCGAATAAAATGCCCTGTTTTATAAAAATCTTTGCCAGCGAAAACCCGATGACAAGTTTAAAAATTTGGTTTATCACCTGAGAAACGGCACTGGGAGTCATGTTTTGCATGCCCTGAAAAAACCCCCGAAAAGCACTGGACAGCGCCACTGCCACAACGGCGGGGGCAACGATGAGATAGCAGACGAAAGCATTTTCAAACCCTTGCAAAACTGAGATGATTTTGCTTAAAAGGCACATCAAGACACTTATGGCAAGACTGATTAAAAATAGTAGCAAAAGAGATGCCGAAAAAATGCGATGGGCAGAGGGAAAGTCGTTTTTTGCAACAGCGGCAGAAACACTTTTTGAAATTGAAATGCTAAAACTGCTGGACACAAAAGTAATGAAAAAAGCATAGACGGGAAAGACAAGATAATAAATGCCCATTCCCTGCGTTGTGAGAATGTTGGCAAGAGGAATTTTATAAAAAGCCCCCAAAATTTTGCAGATTATTCCGCTGATGCTAAGAATTAGGGCGCCGAAGAGGAAGGATTGTTTTTTCATATTTCTCAATTTTTAGAGTGAAAAATGAAAGGTCACTCACTCAATAGATTGCCTAAAAATTTGGAAAATATGTGAAGAGTGGCTTCCGCTGCACTATCAAGTTTTTTGCCTTCATTAAGAAGCATTATGCTGCCCCCTTGAAAGCCGGAAACTGTGATGGGAAAGTCCAGCCAGTCAGTTGATTTGGGCGGCATCTTTTTGCCAAGAAACTCTTTTTTGGCTACCCCACGGCAGACGACTACGACGTCTTCATCACACACCAAAACGGGCAACGAAAATTGGGAAAAAAGAGTGTCCGCCACCACTTCGGCACTGGAAGAGATGTTTGAAATTTCCGAAAATTTCTTCATCACCATTTCATTTTGCTCATTGATAGTCATCTCGATGGAAGAGCCTGTTTTTATGTTTAAAATGCGGCGCATCTCCTTTGGAATTACCACCCGCCCCAGTTCGTCGACTTTCCTGACCATTCCACAACTCATATCTTAAACTCCTATAAATATTGTTTGTTTTTAAAAAAAATATATTCCGCTTTTCGATATTATCTGACATTTTTTTCAATATTTATACTCGTTTTTTGCATAAAAAAATTAAAACAAAATGAACCTTGTTTTTAGAAATTAAATATCTTCGATATCAAGGTCGATAAAAATCTCGTCTGCTTTTCTTTTATTGCCTTTTTCGTCTCTTAAAATTTCTTCACCGACGCCTTCTTCTTCGTCTTCCTCTTCGGGCATATCTGCTGGCAGTTGTTTTTCAAGATTAGCAATGGCCTTTTCGACACTTCTATCGCGAAAACGGTCGAAAAAGATGCGAACACGGCGTTCATTTGTGTCTTCTTCAATAAGTTCTTTCTTTGCCATATCAACGGGGTTAAGGTTAAGTTCTTTGTATAAAATATCGCAGACGTATTGACTTAGAAACCAAAAATAGTTGGTGAGATTAAGGTCGTTGTATTTGACAATCTGCACCCAGCGGGGACTGTATGAAATCATTTCCACGGCGGGATACATAAACGTTTTGACCCGTTGAGGTGCGAGTTTGCTGAGATTGGCAGCGGCGATTATGTTCCATTCGATGGAGCGCTTGTAGTTTATGGGAAAGAAGTCATCGAAGCCGCGTTTGTAGATATAGCCCATATAATCCTGACTGGGAATGTGCCCCGAACAAGCATATGCACCGATTTCTTCAATTTTTTTGATGATGACTTTTCTATATTTTTCTTTGTTATAACGGGTGTGATTATCGACATTCGGCACCCAAGCACGGATGCGCAGAAAGAGTTCTTTTTGGTCATCATAGCTCAATTTGTCAAACTCGTCTTTGTTATAATAATTTTTGTTTTCAAACAGGTTCATACTGCCTCCTTTATGTCTTTTCTGTTATGTTGAGAGTGAAAGTGTAAGAAAAGATGAGAGAATAATCAGCAGTTGGTTTATATTCAAAAGTGATTATGGTTTGCACTCCACTGGCTGGGGGCAGTTCTCCTTCCCGTGAACTCCTTACTTTGAGAATAATTACATTTCCGACTGGCTGCGGCTGCATTGAAGTGACATCGTCGAAATAGAGTTCATCGTAGGTAAAACTTGAAGTGTTATATTTAGCGGGGTCGTCCATAAAATCGGTGTCTGGAATGTACGTTTCCACAACACTTCCACCTATCAATCGCTTAATTTTGAATATGTCATGTCCAAAACTAATTAAAGCGCCTGATGATTTATCGAAATCCATTCCGTGCATTTCTATTTCAAGGTTTTGTTTTACTACAACTTCTTTGGTTTCGAAAAAGGTACCACCATCGGTAAAAGTGAATGTGAATGTGACGAAAACAATCTTATCAAAATTGATATCGGTGGAGTAAAATCCGATGTTTGGCCCGCTTGAATAAGAAAGGGCTTTCATATGCAGACTTGCACTGACAGGAGAATCTTCGTTATCGGCAAAGGCAAGAGAGATGTTGGAAATATTCCCCTGACTGGCAAGCAGTTGCCCACTCAGCGAAATGTGTCCGGAAGTAATCGTTATTTGATTTTCCATTCCTGCCACCATAGAGTATTTGCCTGAAAAGTCGCCGTCTTCTTCCAACGTGCCCACTGAAAGGTCGCTTGGTGCATAGATTGAATTTATAGTTATAGAATAATCCTTAGAAGTGGTTAAGTCGGTGCCGACAAGGCTTAATGTAAGGCGTAGCGTGGTGGTTAAAGTGCCGGTGATACTTTTAAAAGAAAGTTTGTTTCCGAAGATAGTAAAACTATTGTTTGCAAGAGCATTTTCTTCGCTGTCCACTTTCGTTAAAATTGCTGTAATCATATTCCCTGAGATGGCATCGGTATTATTTTTTTTGTATTTAATTTCATAAAAAGAAGCGGTGCTGGGGGCGGAAAATTCTTCTCCCGGGTCAATTTCAAAGGCGCCTTTTACTCGTTGGGGGTAGAGAGTGATGTCGTTGCTTCCGCTGGGATTTTTGAAAGAAATTTCATCGCCATTTGCATAGACAAGGCTAAGCAAAATGTCGTCTTCAAAAAGGAAGTCGTTTGTGACGGTCAGTTGGGCATATCTAGTTTTGTCCACTTGAACATATGGACTGGTTGCATTCACTTGAAAGATTGATGAAAAGTCTGTTAGGTCTTTCAGCTCGTTATTTATGCTAAAAATGGCGTTTGTTCCACTGAATAAGGGGAAAATATTGCCTTCATAACCATCCAGTTCGCTGGGATTTAGCGCTCTGATGTCCAAATCAAGCCCGATGATTTTGAAATATAACGAAGAGCCATCTGCCAGCCCTTGATTTATTTTGCGGACAAAACCTCCCGGTTCCCAACTATAATGTGTGGTGGCATTGCTTTGGGCATCGGCAGAAAAAATGCGCAGTTGCACAACTGTGCCTTGGGTGCTGAAAGGAAAGTTTTTGAAGGAAAGCCCGCCGTTGCCTTGGTTGCCAGCTGCCAAATTGAACGTGTGGAAAGCACTGACGTTGCTGACTTGTTCTCCGCCGACGAAAAGAAGTTCTTCACTCATATGGGAAGTGGTGGTGGTTTCGCTGCCTTTATATTTGAAGGAATATTGCACAGGAATGTCGGTCTGAAAATTTGAACCGCCGACATTCCAACCAAAGGACGTGCCCGTAACATAGGCTCGAAGTTCAATGGGGTTGTTGGGATTGTTGCCCCCCGAAACACTGGGATAGATGAGATTGGCGGTTTCTAGGAAAGCATCTTCAATCTCGATGGAGATATAATCTTGGAAAGATTCCGCATCAAAAGCAAAATTGGCATAAATGTTCTCACCTGAATCGTTTTCGATGAAGATGATAATGTCGAAAAAATTGTTAAGAAAATCGTCATTTATAAAAATGGAATAAACTTCGTTTATATAATAAGAAATATAGTAGCCAGCGAATTCCCCGTCGATGATAACTTCCTGCCAAGTGCCGAAAGTTATGGCGGCAGAGTTTATGTCGCTTAGCGTCAAACCGACGGCGTTTTCGTAGGGAGCAGTGTTAAGATCGCCAAAGTTTTGTGCAAATTGAATTTTGAGTTTGCCTGTTTCTTTATTCTTTTTGAGTGCACCAAGTTGGTCTTCTTCGCAAGAGATAAAGAAGTGGTTGGCTGCGTCTGGTAGGCTCTCGTTTTCGTCATATTGAGTGCCGCTGCGGTCGAAATAGGTGGAGATAAGCGTGTTTGGGTCGATATGTTTGACATAAAGATTGGTTAAGTCTGTATAGGCATAAACAGATAAGTCGGCGGACTTGTCCAACCAGTAGATTGTGCCTGTTTTTGTGTCTGTATAAACCAGTTGTGCGACAATGGTGAAGGAACCTATGCCGGAAAGAACATATGTAGAATTGGCTGCAATGATGTGAATATAACGGTCGTGACCGTCGTCAAAATAGTCGAAATTTACGGCATAGGAAACGTCGTTGATAGCCAAAATGGGGATGCGAGAATTTTCACGGTAAAATTTAATGTTTTTTGCAAGAATGTTAGTATTATTATTGCCGAAGGACACAGTGAAGAGAGTGTCGTCCATAGTGATTGCTTTGAGCATAGATAACTTTTCTATCTGACAAGAGATGGTTTTGTTGGCTTCGAACTCCACCTCAAAAGTGCTGGGAGTGGGCACGCCACCGATGGAATAGGCGATGGAGAAAGTTTTGCTTCCCTGAGTGAAGACCACGTTTGAAGAATGGATTGCACACCACTCGTTGAAAATGGAAAAGCGCAAAGAACTATCGACGCTGATGGTAAAATCAAACTGGACATCATATGTCCCTAAAATGGTTGGGATGGTGGAGATTTGGTTATAGGTGTCGTATGGAATGTAGTAGGCAAGGTCGGTGAAAGTGGGGGGAGTGGTGTAGCCATATTCAAAATTGCTTTCGGACAGTTGGAAAGAGAGCCCACTTTTCGCGTAAAAAGCGGTGTCGCTGGCAGAGGGATATTTCACTGAAAGAGTGTTTACTTTGTGAATGGCGGGGACGATATAAAAAGTCTTTGAAAGAAGGTTGTCAGAGCCATCGTTATACTCCACTTTCATCGTCAATTTGTTGGAATTGGTGGGAGAGGAGGCATAATTGTAATAGGCCAAGAAGTCGGTGAGTTTAAATTTCCAGCACCACTGCGACATTTCGTTCACCCCTTCGACATAGGCATTGAGTCCGAAAGCATTTTTGGTGGCATCATCGTTGCTTTTGGTTAGAATATAACTGATGTTTTGGCTTTCGACAGAGATATACAGACTGTTTCGATAGACAGTTTGTTCAATCTCGTTGTTGTTGCTGTTGCCAAGGGTGATGCCAAGATTGCTTTGAGGATTGGCAGGGTTGTTTATGTACAAAAGACTATCTTCGTTCAGATATATCGTTTTTTCGGTGACTTCCATAGAGAGTGAATCGACAGAATATCTGATGACGTTAAACGCTTCCTGACTGGCAAGAGTGGATGTGGCAGTTTCACGAAAATTTGTAGGAGTCATCGTTTTTTGGTCGTTATAGGTGGGGTAATAATAGGCTTTCAAACACACTTCGCCGGGTTGAGCAGCATTTGAAGCTTTGATAAAAAGGTCTTTGGTGAAGACAAACCCGTTTGAGATGGGGTCAAATTCATATTCCACTTCCACTTCTGTCAACAAGGAATTGTCACTCAGACTGCCGACTGCGAAAGAAACAGCTTCCTTGTCTGGGTTGGTGTCAGAAGCAAAGACTTCAAGGAAAATCTTTTTGTTTGTAAGGTTGGTGGGCGAAAACTTGCTTGATGCAGGCACGGTGCCAAAGACGTCTCTGCTGGAATAAGGCATAAGTGAAGATGGATAGAGCGGATGAATGTTTAATAGAGTGCTTAGACTGTCGCCAGCAGATGCTATTTGAATGTTGCCGTTAGGTTCAACAATCTTTTTCGGCATCCAAACCGACACTTCTTCCACCTTGACATCAATTAAAATTTTGCACGTGGCAACCACCGTTTGATTGGAAGTGGCGCCGGCATATTTTGCGTGAAGCAACACATATCCGCCGACATTTGTGTTTGAAGAGGCACTAATTTTTTTGGGAGCGATGCGAAAACTCTCGCCCAGCGTTATGCTGCGAGGATATTCGATGATGGTGTCGCCGCCGCCTGATGTTTCCAGCACCAGCGCGCGTTTGTTCACGTCCTCTGTGGCGGTGTTTACTTGAAGGGCAAAAGTGCCAGAAGAGAGCATTTCCTCGTTGTTAAAAAAAAGGTCTTGGGCATAAACAGGTTTTTCGTCAAAGCCACCAAAAAGGTAAACTCCGCCAATAACCAGCCCCAAAACTCCAACAACACTGACAAGCACAAGTGATAATGTTTTAAAAATTCGTTTCATAAATCTCCAAAAACATAATGTTTTATGACATTATT
>CAZJEU010000006.1:0-12178 GCA_964545115.1 uncultured Christensenella sp.
GATAAAATCGCTTTGCTAAATTAAAAATTTGTCCGTTGGCATTTTAAAAAGGAGTTTTGTATGTTTCATCTTTTGGGGAATTCTCTTGCGCCGAACTGGGTGGTAAATTCTTTTCCAATAATCAAATTGGTGCTGCTTTTTATTATTCTTCTTTGTTCAATCACGCTTGTTATCACCGTCATGGTGCAGGAAAGTGAAGGCGGAGACACAGTGAACTCCATCACTGGCATCAAGGAAACTTATTTTTCCAAAAACAAAGGACTCAACCGCGAAGTAAGGCTGCGAAAAACTACCGTTGCTCTGGCAATCACCATTGCGGTCTGCACTGTTTTATTTTTTGTCCTAACCACCATTTATGGCGGCAGTCTTTGGGGTTGATAAAAGTTGATAATTTTTAAAAAAGTTGGTAATTTTTAAGAGAGAAAACTTTCTTTATTGAAGGTTTTTTCTTTTGTGATTGACAAAAACTCGGGCGGAAAGTAAACTTTCAGATATGAAAGAAAGGGATGAAATGAAAGAAATAGAAGAGAAAATCTTAAATTTTATGAAAAAAGGGACCTTTGCCCCTTCAAATTTGGACAAACTGAGCAACCTTTTTAGAGAAAAATTAAAAATTAAAAAAGAACAATCGATAACCGCTCTTAAAAATTTAGAAAAAGCGGGAGATATTTTTCAGTTTTCCAAAAACAAGTTTGTCACCAGCGAAAGTCGAGGTTTGCTGAAAGGCAAAATCTCTTTTTCTTCGCCCAATTTTGGCTTTGTATCGCAAGAAGGAGGCGACATCTATGTGGCGAAACGCAACAGTTTCGGTGCCTACGATGGCGACCTTGTTTTGGTGAAAGTGCTTCATCCGCAGACGGGCGGGAAAAGACGAGAAGGTAAAATTTTGAAAATCGTCGCACGTGATAACGAAAAAATTGTGGGTACCTTTTTAAAGATTAAAAACTCCTTTGTTGTGCGACCAGAGAGAAAAAACTTTGACATCTTCATCTCTGCTGACAAAACTTTGGGGGCTTTTGATGGCGACAAGGTGGTGGCGGACATAACGCACTATACGCCCAATGGAGCAGTGGGCGAAGTGGTGGAAGTCATCGGCGCTCTCACTAAGCGTGGCAATGATGTAAAATGGATTTTAAGACAGTTTAAAATTAAAGACGAATTTCCGGAAAATGTCTCTAAAACTGCACGGCAATTTCCGCAAAATGTCAATCTTGAAAAGGCAAAAAACAGACAAGACTTGCGTGAAGAACTGCTTTTTACCATTGACGGCGAAGATGCAAAAGACTTTGACGACGCAGTGAGTTTAAAGAAAAGCGCTGACGGCACTTTTCTCTTGGGAGTGCATATTGCTGACGTGGGGGAATATGTTCGGCTGGCTTCACCCATCGACGAAGAGGCTTTTCGTCGTGGCACCAGCATATATTTTCTCAATCAGGTCATTCCTATGTTGCCAGAAGAGTTGTCAAATGGCATTTGTTCTCTGAATGAAGGAGTGGACAGACTGGCACTGAGCGTTGTGATGAAAATCGACACCACAGGCGAAGTTACCGACAGTGAAATTTTTGAAAGTGTCATAAAAAGCAGGCGCCGTCTGACCTATAACGAAGTTTTAGAAGTGTTAAATGGCAACCCAAAAACAAGTGCGCGGTTGGGCAAAGAAATAAGTCAGACTCTTTTAGATATGTCACAGTTATCTAACGTTTTAGAAGAAAGACGAAAAAGACTGGGTTCGCTAGACTTTGACCTGCCCGAAGGCAAAGTTATTGTCGACGGCAATGGCAAGCCTTTGGACGTCATCAAACAACGAGCAACCAAAGCTACCAAACTAATTGAATCGTTTATGGTGGCTGCCAACGAAACGGTGGCAAAAATCTTTTTCCACGCAAAATTGCCCTTTGTTTTCCGCATTCACGAAACTCCCGACCCCGACAAAATGTCTGTTTTCTACAAGTTTTTGCTTTCTCTTGGCATCTCTGTGCCCGAGAGCAAAAAAGATGTCGAACCACGAGATTTGCAGAAGATTTTGAACAGTGTGAAAGGAAAAGACGTCGAAAGCGTGGTGAACATGGTGATGCTTCGAAGCCTGAAAAAAGCCAAATATTTGGAAAAATGTCTGGGGCACTTTGGGTTGGGGTTGCGCTTTTATTGTCATTTCACTTCGCCCATCAGGCGCTATCCAGACTTGACCATTCACCGGATTATAAAAGATTATCTGCATTACAACTATTCGCTGATAAAGTCGCCCAAAATGTTGAAATTCGTGGTGGAAGCCAGCGCCCAGTCCAGCATTACAGAGAAGACTGCCGAAGAAGTGGAACGCGCCATTGAAGACTATAAAAAGTGCGAATATATGTCGCAATTTGTGGGAAAAGAATTTGTCGGCATCATCAGCGGAGTTACTTCGCGCGGGTTTTATGTCGAACTGAAAAACACTTGCGAAGGAATGGTCAGCTTGTCGTCGCTGAAAGACGATTTTTATACTTTCGACGAAGCGTCGCTGGCACTGGTCAGCAAACATAACTTTTATCGCATAGGGGAAAGGGTGGAAGTCAAACTGGTGTCTTGCAATTTGAACGACCGCAAGTGCGACTTTGAAGTGCTTAAAAAAATTAAATGAAAAAAGTGTTTTTGTGATATAATCAAGTTGGAGAAAAAAATGAAAGTGGTGGCGACAAACAAGTTTGCACATTTCAACTATTTTCTGCTCGAAACTTTCGAAGCAGGGATTGTTTTGCGTGGCGGAGAAATCAAGTCCATCAGACGAAATGGAATGACTTTGAACGAAAGTTTTATTTTGCTTACCAAAACAGGTGCCGTGCTCAAAAACTGTTTCGTCAAACCTTATCAAACTCCCAACGCTTTCTCTCCCAGCGCCTTACGGGACAAGGAACTGCTTTTGAACAAGTCAGAACTTCTGAAATTGCAGGAAAAAGTGCATAAACAAGGGTTAACAATTATTCCGCTAAGAGCATATTTTAAAAAGGAACTGCTTAAAATTGAAATTGCGCTTGCCCGTGGCAAAAAACTCTATAACAAAAAGCAGGACCTTAAAGAACGTGACCTTAAACGGGAAGCCGAACGGTCGGTTGAACGAATTAACAGACGTTAAAAAACCTTTTTTACAGAAAAATTGACTTCAAAAGGCTTGCTTTTCACTGTAAATTGTCATTTTTGACAAATTTAGCGCATTAAAACTCATCGCTTGAATTTTTTTTTGAAATATGGTATAAATATATACTCTATGGGGGTGTCACGGTTTCGACAGGGTGAGAAGAGGCGAATTAAGCGAGGGGTAGTGGGCAGCCTACCATAAAAAATGCCACAATGCTTTAAACGCAGAAAACAACACAAATTCCAGATTGGCAGTTGCTGCTTAACTGGACGTCCGTCACTTTGGTTCTTGCAACGAAGTTCACGGGCGTGAGAAATTGCAAGAAAACTTTGTTTTTGGTTTAGGAAAACAATTTTAAAAATAAACTCGTTTTGAAAATTTTGTTGTTTTGTAATTTTCAAAACTAAACTTCAAAACAACTATCCTCGAAGAAAGATTCGCAACTTCCATTTTGGACAGGAGTTCAATTCTCCTCACCTCCACCACACACTTGCAAAAGGGCGCATCTTGCGCCTTTTTTGCGTGACTTGACCTCAGTCGTGTATGCAAAATACACTCCTGTCGGCCTCGCACTTAAAAATTCACAATCTGCAACCCTTTATCAAGTGTGTGGACAAACGAAAATTTTTATTTCCAAGCTCTCGAAAGGGGCTTTTTGCATTGACAGTGAACGAGTGAAGAAATAAAGGAATGAATGAGTTTGTAATAACGAGCGTTGACACATAACTTCTTCACTTCTTCAATATATTTGTGTGCTAGATTTTTCAAAATTGTTTTTCAAGGTCGGGTAAATCTTTTATTTTTTTATTTAATTTACAATCGAGAAAGTTGATTATGCCAAAATCTTCTTTATCAAAATTTTGATATTCTTTCAAAAAGACATATGAAATGTTTTCATTTCTGCTTCCAGACAAACAAAAATTGATGCTGCAATCACGCCACATAGTCTTGGTGTTTTTCCAAAAATTTATGATATATCTTTTTTCTTCCTGAGTGATTATCAGTTTATTTGCCTTTTCTATAACGCCTGCTTCACTTGTCCATTCAAAAACATTTTCTTTGAACATAGAGTCATATTTAGAATCATACTTTTTAGCACTATTAAAAAGTCTATCTACTATCTCATAAATCCCTTCATTTGTTTTATTAACCACAAAAGGTTTATTCAAACAGTTCCTATTGCAAAACCAATAAAAATCTGCACCACCCATCAGCATCTCAAAATGATGTTTGCCATCACAAACGGATAAGATATAGTTACTTAAATAATCATCTTTTGTTTTTGTTAAAAACATTAAATCTCCTTAAAGAAAAGGTTAAAATATGTTTATATCACCGTGAAATTCAAAAAGATTTCACCTTTCCATGCTGGGAGATAGGTCGAAAGGTTCGGTGTCCATATAATCGTGCACTTGTTCGATTAGATTATTATTTTCATCGACGTATATACAAAAATCGTTTTGGTTGGAAAAAACTTTGATTGAAAAAGGTGATCTGCAACTGAGAAAGTTGTTGATAGCACGTTGAATAAAAACATCTTCGACGTCTTTTTCAAAGATATTAAGTTCAAATTTATGGCCACCGCCAGCAAGCCTTTTCAGGTTGTCGCTATTTAAAAAAAAGTTGATGTCAATATAGTAATCAATGAACTTTTTGACATTTCCGTTTTCAAAAACCTTTTCGCCATTTAAAACATTTTGTTCCAAAGTCAAAGCTTCATCTGAAACCTCTTCGGAGAAGTTAAAGTTTTTCTCTCTGAACGACCTGAAAAAACTGTTAAAAACCTTGGTGTTCACAAAAGTTCTAGCAAGAATCATTCTTTTACTTTGTTCTTCAAAAGCATTCATAAAAGGCTGCAATTTTTCAGTGTCACTTTTGCTAAAATCTATGCAGACGGAAGGGATTTTGCCATTATTTTTGGAAAGGCACTTTCTTGCTTTGTTAAAAAAATCTTCTTTGCAATTTAAAAAAACAAAATTGTCACGAGTTTCTCCTGGGATGAAATATTGTTTTTCCAGACTATTCATTTCTCCTCCTGGGAAAGCTATCGACCCTCGTTTTTAAAAACTCATTCACTCATTCACTCATTCACTTATTCATTGTCAATGCAAAAATTTTTAAAAAAAATTTTGTGTTGACACATGGTGTAGATGACAGGACTTGAACCTGCATGAGTCTCCTCACTAGAACCTGAATCTAGCGCGTCTGCCATTCCGCCACATCTACATGTATAAAGATTATACATTTTTTTTGGCGTTTGTCAATTTGCAAGAAACAATTTTTATGTTCTTTTTCTTACAAAAAACGAGAAAGGGAAAAATCGTTTTTTCATTTGTTTTAAATCGAAAAATTTGCTAAAATATTTTTATAAAAATGCGCCGTTAACATTAAAATGGTGCAGGGAGGAAAAATGAAAGTCTATGTCAAAAATAAAATAGTTTCTTTACGTGGCAGTTCTCTTGTTTTGGACGAAAACAAAAATCCTGTATATAAAGTGGTGGGCAAACTTTTCAGCATAAGGCACAAAAAGCGCATTTACGATATGCAGAAGAATTTACTTTTTGTGGTGCGAAACAAGTTTTGGCGATTCCTTTACCCCAGTTCATTTGTGCTTTCTCCCGATAATGAAAAAATCTGTCGGGTGAAAAGAAAGGTGAACCTTAAACACAACTACATCGTGGAAGGTTATAAAGACGAGATTTCTATTGATGGCAGTTTTTGGGGCTTGGAAATGCGCATCAACCGAAACGGACAGCAAATTGGCACACTTAGGCGAAATATAACTTTCATCGCCGATTCGTTCGAACTTGAAGGGGAAGAAAGCGACATTCCTTTTCTTGTGGCATTGGTTATTGCCATTGACAATATGAACGACCGAACGAGAAGGCGCGGTTTTGGCATCGGAATTTAAGTTTAAAACAAAATATAATAAAAAGACGGTCGATTGCAGACCGTCTTTTTTGTGGATGCAGAACAACAGAATTGTGCGCAGTTTTATATATTTAGAAAAACAAAAATTTTGCAAAATGTTTATATCGTTCCAGTGAAAAGAAGAACAATCAAAGTCGCCGCCAGCGTCAACCATAAAACCAGTTTGGTCGTGCGCAAAGTTTTTCTGCGTTTTTGTGCGACGGCATCGACGATGAAGGAATTTTCCACTTCTTCAACTTCCAAATTGCCTTTAATCTCGGCGCAAGTCTTTTGTCCAGTGGATTTAAAAAGATGAATTTCAAGTTCTTCTCGGTTTTGGTTCACTTTTGCATTTAGGTCCAGCGAGATTTTGGCGCAATTTTTAGGATAGCGATAGTCAAAAATGCCAAAAATACTGATTATGAAAAAGAATATTCCTGCAACAAACCACCACTTAGAGTTTAGTTCTAAAAACGTTTTAATCTTAATGTTAACGCTGTCGCTTTCTGTTTGAACAGTGTGTTCATAAGAACCGAACTGATTTTTTTTGAACTGAACTTGCTTGTCATCCACAAGGAAAAGGGGACTTAGTTTGCGGATGCCGGAAATCTTAATTCTCAATTCTTTCATCTCTTCACCCTCCAATTACGCCCGATACAATAAGCACTGTCGCCACCACCAAAATGCTGGAAAGCACTATTCGCCACCACGATTTTTGACCTTTATAAAAAGACAAACAGAGAATGGAAGCCACCGACACCCCCAGAGTAGCCCAAGCGACATAAGGCAAAAGGGAAAAGGACGTCTCGATAAATTGGTGGAAAAACGATGAGTCGGAAAGCCAGTCGAAATAGTCTGGTCGCCCCAAGGCTATCAGCCCCAAAGTCAAAATCACCGGAATGATTGCCAGAAAAACTAAAAATCCATAGATAAGGACGGCAGACACCACCAACAGCATCAGCACCATCCCAAAAAGAGAAAGATTGGAAAGAATGATTCCGAGATGATTCAGTTGCATATTTGCAATCCGTTTTTGCTCCATATACAATTCCACCTTTTGATTTTCTTAATTTTATCAAATTTTTCTTTTTGCTCAAAGCAATTTTTTTAAGTTTGTTCCAAAGCATTATTTTCAAATAGGTTGATTTTCTAAAAAGAAGTGTTGTATAATGTTGGGTATAATTTGCAAACTTTTTTCGCAAATTTCTGAAACTTATATTTGCAAAGTTTATAACTATACACGCTCTTTTATGGAGAAAAAAATGGTCTTATATTTGTCAATTATTATTATTTCCACTTTGCTCATCGGCCTTTTCAACGCACTGTTTGCAGCACAAATGCTTTTTTCCAACACGCTGGAAATCTTTGCGTTTACAGCTCTTGCTGTCATTGTCTCCATTTTGCTGGACGGGCTGTGTGCCTATGCTCTCAGACAAATCCCTGAGAGAAAATTGAATCACGAGTCTTTTTGGTTTAAAGAACGCGCTTGGGAAAGAAAGTTCTATGAAAAGACGTTAATCAGAAAATGGAAAGACATCATCCCTGAACTGGGAGGTGTGTTGAAATATTTTGACAAAAGTCACGTTAAGCCTCAGATAGATTCCAAATATATCAAAAAGTTTATTGCGGAAACTTGCTACGGAGAGATTATGCATCTGTTGGCAATCTTCGTTGCGCCTGCAATTCTCTTTATTCTTCCACCCCGTTTTCTTCTGACGGTATCGCTTCCCGTTTTGGTGGTGAACATTCTGCTTCAAATCCCGCCCATTATGGTGCAAAGATACAATCGACCGAAACTTGTTTTGGCTTACAAGCGTCTTAGGCGCACAGAAGAAAGGGAGGTGGTGCAGGAACAACACACTAAGAATTAAAGTAAAAAATTGTAAACATTTATTGTTTTAAAAATTATTTTACAACCAAGTTCATATAAATTTTTAAAGGAGAAAAAATATGAGAAAATTTGAAATTTCGGTGGACAGCACCTGTGACCTTTACGCTGACGAACTCAAAAAGATGGAGGTCTATATGGCTCCTCTGGAATACATTCTAACCTCTGGCAAAGACGTTGAAGCCAAAAAAGACAACTTTCAAAAGCAAGAGGAATATGTCGATTTTTATAATAAAATGCGTGGAGGTGTGGTGGCGACAACTTCAATGTTGACCATCGAAGCGCACTTTGAACACTTTCAGAAGATGATTGAAAAAGGTGTGAAAAATGCCCTTCACATTTCTATGAGTGTCGGGCTAAGTCCCACTTCGGACAATGCAAAAAAGGCGGCTATGCAAGTGAATGAACAGTTTCCGCAGGCAAACTTTGTGCAGGTGGACAGCAATTCTGCCACCATAGGCGAAGGGATAATTGTGCTTGCCGCCGTAAAAATGCGTGATGAAGGCTGGACGCTGGAAGACACAGTCAAAAAACTTCTCGAAATTCGTGAATTTACCCAACACTTTGTGGTGGTGAACGATTTGAAATTTCTATATCGTGGCGGACGACTTTCCAGATCTTCGGCAATCATTGGTTCAATGTTGCAAATAAAGCCTATCATCCAATTTGGCAGAGATAGCAAACTCAAACTTTGCAAAAAGGAAATGGGGCTTAAAAAAGCACTTAAATCCATGGTTAATGATTTTTCGAAATTCACCTTGAACAAAGATTTTCCCTTAACAAGCATTGTCCACACCGACAATGAGCCACTAGCAAAAGAATTGCAAAATATGCTCTTCGAAGCCCACGGCATCCGTCCGGAGATTCGCATTATGGGGCCAGTTATCGGTGCGCACGTCGGGCCAAATTCCGTTGCGTTTGGGTTTTTGAGCAACGAGCAAAGACCTTTTGAATAAGTAAAAATTAAATAGAAATCCCTCGCTTTATATTGATAAAATTTATCGTTAAAATTTTTGATATTGACACTTGCCAGTCGGTGTGGTAAAATTCTGTTATCAAAGAAAATCGGCGCAGGAAAGTGAGGGAAAAAGATGTTTTGGGATACATTTTTAAGCGTTTTAGGTGTAATTGGCATTGTGGCAGTGGCCGCTTTTGTCATTGTTTTTTTATCCGATTTGTTCATTACCATCGTTGATGGCACTAACGGCATATTTTTTAAACGTCAAAAAAAGAGTGACCAGAGACCTTCCTATGCCACCAAAAAGCCAAGACTTTTAAGCAAACCTGTGGAAAACCTTATGGCACCCAAGCAAGAAGAACAGCTGGAAGCTGAGGAAGAAGACGACGAAGAACAACTGGAAGTGGATTTTGACAAGGCAGAACAAGAAGAATTGGCCGCACGACAACTGCTTGCCCAAAGGCGCAGCAACCTTATGGCGGCTGAAAATACCATAATTCCCACCGAAGACGAAGAAGAAGACGAAGAAGACGAAGAAGACGAAGATGAATTTGACTTCGAAGAGGAAGAAACGGAAGAAGACAAAGCTATTTCGTCCATTACAAAAGAACTTAAAGACGCTATCATCGAAGATAATAATATCGCTCTTTCCGAACAATTGGATGCCGATAACGAGCAACTGAAAAAAGAAATTGCCGAACTTAAAAGTCAAATTGAACAGGCAAATGTCACCATAGAAGAATTGAAAAAACAATCAACTGCTGGTGACGAAGTCAAAGCCGGCGGTCGGTCGAAAGAAGATATGGAACAATATCTGGAAACATTGCGACTGCGTCTTAAAGAAAACGAAAAAGAATTGTCCGCCAACAGAAAGGAATTTGTGCCATTGCGCCGAGTGAACAAAACGCTTGATAGCGACAAAAAGAAATTGCGTCGCAAAGAAGCCATCGTCGCCAAGCAAAAAGTGATGCTCTATGGAGTGAACAATTATGTGGACATCGACGAAGAAAAAGCCAAAAAATTGAGTGAAGAACTCGACCTGCTTGAAGGCTTGCGTCTGTCAGTGCAACACTGCGAAGAAGTGATGCAGAAAAACGTAGACAGATATCCCATTTTGGAACGAGTCAACACTTTTTTAACCAAAAATCAAAAAGACTTGAAGGCAGACATCGCTTCACTGGAAGAGCAACTCAAAAACCTTGAAGATGCCGAAGAGAGCGAAAAAGACGAATAAAATTGTCACAACAAAAAGCACCGAAGTAAAAAACTTTGGTGTTTTTATTTTTGTATGCTAAAATATAGTTATAAAATTTTTAAGTGTTTTCAAACTATTTTTAAACATTGAATTCCGAGGAAAAATATGGCGTTTTTCATTTCAAAAAAATCTTTGCCCACCAAAAATAAAAAGGTGAAAATTGGTCTGGCTTTGGGCGGCGGTGCCACCAGAGGCATTGCTCATATTGGCGTGCTGAAAGCATTTGAAGAGAACAATATTCACTTTGACTTTATCGCTGGCGCCAGCATCGGTTCGCTGATGGGAGCCATCTATTGCAGTGGCAAAACGCCTGAAGAAATGATGGAAATCGCGCGAAATGTGCGAGTGAAAGACATTAGAAAAAGCAAGTTTTTCTTTCCGTCAAAAACCGAAGGACTGGAAGACTTTATGCGCGAAAATGTCGGTGACGTGGACATCTCGTCCTTCAAAACTCCTTTTGCCGCCGTGACGGTGGACCTTATTTCAGGCAATGAAATTGTTTTTACCAAAGGAAACGTCGCCAAAATAATTGCCGGGAGTTGCGCCGTGCCGGGAGTGTTTGTGCCAGTGGAATATGGCAAATATCACCTTATCGACGGCGGATTGCAAAACAACATTCCCAGCGATGTGCCACGCTATTTTGGGTGTGACTACGTCGTGGCTGTGGACGTGAACGCCACCCGTGGCGAAGGCACCGAATCACTCAAAGTGTTGGACGTGTTGCTTGCTTCTGTGAGAATTATGACCAAAAGTAACGCCGTTAAAGGCTATGTTAATGCCGACATTATCATAAAACCCAGCCTGAAAAAATACAAATCCACCCGTATGGACGAAGTGGAAGCGATGTATGCCGAAGGCTATATGGCAGGACTGGACGCCGTGCAGGAAATTCTTGCTCTCATCTCCAAAAGACCTAAGCGTTTTCATAAAAGAAAATTTCAAGTCATCACAGAAAACAAGCCCAAAATTATCTAAAATAAAATCAAGCAAAGATAGGACGAAATGCAAGTGAAAAATAAAAGTTGCCTGAATTTTGGCGGTGCAAAATTTGTTTTTAAACTAACACTTTATTTTTTGCTCTGGGCAGTGTTACTAGTTTCACTAGCCTTTTCACACCAACTAGAAAACCTTTTAAATGTCACCAGCCTTTCTTTTTCCGCACAAGTTGCCCGCGCGGACTATCGAGTTCATTTCATCGACGTGGGGCAGGGAGACTGCATTTTAATCGAACTTCCAGACAGCAAAAACTTACTTATCGACAGCGGTCCTGCTTCCAGTCGCCGTGACCTTTTAAGATATATAACTTCTCTAAACATTCAAACAATCGACTTCTTCATTCTCACCCACACCGACAGCGACCACGTGGGGAATGCCGCAGTAATTTTTGAAAAGTTTGACGTTCTAAATGTCTTTATCCCTAAAATTTATTCTACTTTTGACCAAGAACAAGGACAGGCAATAGAGAATTTTAAAGTGGTGGACACAGCAGTCTGGCGTCAGACCACCCAAGCAATTCACAGCGAAGAATGCCTTTTGAATATTGTATATAACTTCGTGGGCGAAAGCATTGTGGGGGCTAATTATTCCATCGATTTTTATGCTCCTTTTTCCGATGTCATTGCAGCACTAAACGATTATTCTCCTTTCATCATGGCGGAACTTAATGGTGATAAATACTTTTTTACAGGTGATGCCACTTCCACCGCCGAAAACCGTTTTCTCAACCACTTTTCTGCCAAAGTGCAGCAAGGATTTTTCGATTGTGACGTTTTGAAAGTGGGGCATCACGGCAGCGCAACTTCCTCACGACCAGTGTTTTTGCAGGCGCTTACTCCCGAATATGCCGTCATCAGCGTGGGTCTGTTTAATTCCTATTCTCACCCCCGTGACGAAGTTACAAACAATCTTTCCCGTTGTGGCTGCCATCTTCTAAGAACGGACATTTTGGGCAGCATCGTAATGAGCGGTTCGAACGGAGAGATTTTCTTTCAAGCAGGGCACGACAATCTCTCTGACCAAACCTACGAATGGCGCAGTTTTGTAGTGAGTGTTGCC
>CAZJEU010000007.1:0-11896 GCA_964545115.1 uncultured Christensenella sp.
TTCGCGTGGACGACGACACTCCTTTTCAGGTGAAAATCTTGTCAAAACAGATTGCAAGTGCCCAGAAAAAGATTGAAGCCCAAAACTATGCTTCTAGGAAATTCGTGCTGGAATATGACGACGTGATGAGCAAACAACGAGAAATTATCTATGGCGAAAGAGATAAAGTTTTAAGCGGAGCCGATGTTCATCAGGAAGTCTTAGATATGTTTCCTGACGTGGTGCGAAAAGTCGTCTACAACGTCATAAGCGATGAAAAACCTTATTTTGACTGGGATTTGGAAGTGCTTAATAAAGATTTGGAAGTGCGACTTTTTGAAAAAGGCTCCAACGTTGTAACGGAAAAAGTCGTCGAAGAATGTGAAGCGGAAGACCTTTTCAAAAAGATTTTAGACCTTGTGTTCAAACGATATGAAGATGTGGTGACGCAAGCCAAACAAAACGGCTTTGACATTGCGATGTTTGAGCGCCATACACTGTTGCGAGTGGTGGATTCGCTGTGGATGACTCACATTGACACTATGGAAATTTTGAAAAAAGAAATCGGGTTGCAGGCATATGGCGGGCACAATCCTTTGGTGGAATATAAACGCGAAGGCTTCGACCTTTTCGATAGAATGGTGGAGCGAATTCGCGAAGAGACTTGCACTTTATTACTGAATGTAAAAACGCAGCGACCAGTTGTAATCAAACGTCCACCGCCTATTCCCATGATGACCAATCAGAAATTTGTGCAGGCAAAATCTAGCAAATCTGTGGGACGAAATGAACCTTGCCCATGTGGCAGTGGCAAAAAATTTAAGCATTGTTGCGGCAAATAAAAGAAAGAAGGAAAGGAAAATGATTTTAGATGACCAAAAAGAGAAATTTGCTCTCCTAAAAGAAAAAAGCGACTATTTAAAGGAGTGTCTTTGACAGGGCAAAGATTGAAGATTCTCTTGCCCAATTAAAAGCAAAACAAAACGAAGAAGAGTTTTGGCAAGACCGTGAAAAGGTGAAAAGAAACGGCAAAGAAATTAAGGCACTGGAAACCAAACTTACTACTTTTGACCAGACCAAAACGAAAGAAAACGACATTGAATTTTTGCTGGAATTGTTGGCACTTGAAGAAGACCAAAAAGCTTTTGAAGAACTAAAAGAAAAACTAAAAAAGTTTGAAATATTTTTGGAAGAGAACATAATCTCCACTCTTCTTAGTGGCAAATATGATAGTTGCGACGCTATTTTGTCCCTTCACGCAGGTGCAGGCGGCACCGAAGCGCAGGATTGGGCAAGTATGCTTTTTAGAATGTATTCTCGTTTTGCAGAAGAAAATGGCTATGAAATCAGCATTCTCGACAATTTGGATGGAGATGAAGCGGGGCTGAAAAGTGTCACCTTTTTAGTGTCGGGCGAAAAGGCATATGGTTATCTTAAAGCGGAAGCAGGCGTTCATCGCTTGGTGCGCATCTCTCCTTTTGACTCTAACAAAAGGCGTCACACCAGTTTTGCCAGTCTGGAAGTTTTGCCTCAACTTGAAGAAGACGGGGACATTGAAATAAATCCCGATGATATTCGAGTGGACACATACAGAAGCAGCGGCGCTGGGGGGCAACACGTTAACAAAACGGACAGTGCCATACGCATCACTCACTTTCCTACGGGCATTGTGGTGACTTGTCAAAATGAACGTAGTCAGTTGCAAAACAGAGAAACGGCGCAGATGATTTTGAAAAGCAAACTTGCCGCCTTGAAGGAACAGGAACAACAAAAGAATTTGATAGAGATGAAAGGTGACATAAAAAAAATTGAGTGGGGCAGTCAAATTCGCTCCTACGTTTTTTGTCCCTACACTATGGTGAAAGACCATCGCACAAACTTTGAGACGTCGGATGTGAACGGAGTTATGGACGGCGACATCAAGCCTTTTATTCTTGATTATTTGAAAAAGAGTCTGTAAAAAGTCTATAAAAAGGTTGTAAAAATGTATTTTGAAGAAATGCAAAAAAAAGTGGAAAAACTGAAAAAACAAAAAGACGTCATCGTTCTGGGGGTGGAAACTAGTTGCGATGAGACTTCTATTGCCGTGGTGAAAAACGGCAGAGAAGTGCTGAGTAATATTGTTTCCTCACAGATTGATATTCACACTCGTTTCGGCGGGGTTGTGCCCGAAGTTGCCAGCAGAAATCACGTGATAGCTCTTTCAAACGTGTTGGATTTGGCTTTAAAAACGGCGAATATAGCTTTGCAAGAAGTGGATGCGGTGGCGGTTACTTATGGGGCAGGGCTTATCGGGGCGTTGATGGTGGGCGTGTCGTTTGCCAAGAGTTTGGCATTTTCGCTGGGCGTTCCACTCGTCGCTGTCAATCATATTCGGGCGCATATTGCTGCGAATTATCTTACACACACTTCTCTGGCTCCGCCTTTTATGGCACTTATCGTTAGTGGCGGTCATACGGCTATTGTGCAGGTGGATGATTATGTAAATTTTACCGCCATTGGTTCCACTCTTGACGATGCCGTGGGGGAAGCATATGACAAAGTGGCACGAGTGCTGGGGTTGAATTATCCGGGCGGGCCAAAAATTGACAAATTGGCAAAAGAAGGAAAAGCGGTGATTAAATTTACCAAAAACAGTCTGAAAAATAGTTTCGACACCACTTTTAGTGGTTTAAAAACTGCGGTGATAAACTATGTTCATTCGCTCAGACAAAAAGGGAAAGAAGTGCCGACAGCAGACATTTGCGCTTCCTTTCAGACAGAGGCAATGATGCCGTTGATTGAAAAGTCGCTTAGGGCGTGCAAACAATTTGGAATGACGATCTTGTGCGCGGCGGGCGGGGTGAGCGCAAACAGTTTTTTGCGAGAAAATCTTGAAAAAAAGGCGCAGGAAAATGGCATAAAAACTTTTTTCCCGTCACTAGGTTTTTGCACCGACAACGCAGCGATGATTGGGGCTCAGGGGTTTTTTAATTTAATCTCTGGCGTGGGAATAAGCGATTTAAATTTAGATGCCACGTCTAATATTTCTCTTTAAAAAGCATAAAAAAACCACGTTAAGTGGTCTTTTTATTAGTAATTTTTAAAATTCTATTTGGTTTTCCGCCGTTTTTTGAATTTTAAGCGCTTTCTCAGCATGAGTGGCGTCCAAGGCTTGCTGCATAATTAAGGTGGTGTCTTGCCATCGGGAATTTTCGAGTTGAAGGCTTTGCAAGCAAAAAGTGTCATTTATAATAATGAGAACAAGGTCGTCTTTAAAATAGCCTTTCACATCAAAGTTTGCTTTCGAGGCTTCCATCAAAAATTCTAGTTTTCTATCTATTCTTTCTTCATATTCTTTTCGTTCTAAAAGAACGGAGTGTCGGTCTACCCAGTGGCGAGAAGAGCCAATTTCGGCGTTCAGTGCTTCTGAGTCTTTCACATCCCATTCGGCAAAGAGATTTTCCAGCAAAATGGACATAACGTAATAGTCCAAATCTGCCTGTCTGCTGTCTTTTAGTTCGCCGGTTTTCGTTTTTGAAGAAAGCAAATCTTCCATCTTTTTCTTAACGTTTATGTTGCCATTAACAATTTTTGCAGTTACGTCCACGCCGTCTTTTGTGCCTTGAACAATCTGAGCGTTTGCTGTTAGCAAGTTAAATTTTCCTGTGTCTATCGGTACGATATTATCATTTTTATTGAAAGTGCTTACAAGAGCAGGGTCGGCGTTTTCCAGAATTTTAGCAGAACTTGCACGTCTATCATAAACATTCAAATATTTCATAGGGTCGTTTTCGCGGTTTACAAGCGAAGGGTATCTATTTGCCGCGTTTTTGTCGAGAAGTTCTTGCATGCTTTTGGTGGTGTCCTGCCATTCATTATTTTCTTTTCGCATTGCCACAACGCTGAGAGTGTCGTTTATCATCAGCAAAACTTCGAGTGTGGTGAAGTTTGTGCCCACTTTGCATTCTTCGTTTACAACAGTAGATAAAAAGTGAATATTACGGTCTAATTTTGCATAACTCTCTTCGTTTTTATGTAAAACAGTTTGCACTTTCTCCAAGGCTTGTTCAACCGAGTCTCCCGTGAAGGTCGTTTGGTTAAAGAGAGTGTTTAAATCTTGTGGAGAAAGAAGATAGTCACTTAGATAATTATAAAAAAATTGCTTTTCTTTCATCTGTTCGGGATTTTTGGGCAAGCCTTCGTTGACGGCAGAGCCATCGAAAAGTTTAAGTTCATCCAAAACATTTTGTTCACCATTTTTAAGTTGTTTGGTGATGTCTTGATGGGGAGTTTTGCAACTGATAACTTCTCCATTTGCGATTAGCAGCGAATATTCTTTTGTAGATAAGGGATAAATTTCAATTCCATCGGCGTATTTGCCCAGCGTTTTGTGGTCAAGGTTTCTAAGGGCTTGTGCTATGAAAAGTTGACTTTTAGACAATTCTTCTGTTTTGAGAGTTGCTCCATCTTCAAGAAAAGGACTCTCTAATGATTGAATCAACTTGTTTATGCGTTGCGCCCCTCTTTCGTTTTGCGCTTGGGAATAGGTAGTTTGTTGCCAAACGGCGGTGCTGGGCGCGTTTTGCTGTGCGGCAAATGCCATGGGGGGTTGGGGATAAAGCATACTCATACCTAAAATGGTGAGAGTCACTGCGACGGCTTTCCTTGCAGGAGAAAATCTTTTTGCTTTGTTTTTTAAAGATTGCTTTTGCAGGCGTTTGTCTTTAATTGTTGTTTTATTAAACATGGGTTCCTCCATATTTTTTCATCTAAATATTATCATATTTGGCAACAAAAGTAAATAGTCAATTTTATGAAGATAAGGATAGAGAGTTTGAAAGTCCAGCCTTTATTTTTTGGAAAAGAGAGTAAAAAAACCACGTTAAGTGGTTTTGTTTAGTTATAGAGAAGGAGAAAGTTCCTTTTGTAAAGATGCTTGTTTTTCTTTTGTAATGTCTAGCATTTCTCCGTTGTTGTTTTTAACAGCTATTAAAACTTTTTCATTAAGAATTACTCCGACTTCATCAGGCAAATCAATTATTTGAAGGTTGCAATCTATGTTGGCTTTGGTCAAAACGTCCAAGTTTCTTTTAATTTTATATTCGACTTCCTCTTTTGTTTCAAGTTTGTCCGTCAGTTCCAGTGTGCTTTTGGCGGGAACAATGTGAGATAATGTGTTTGCGGCTGGTTTGGAAGCAAGCATTGGTATAAGATATTCGACTAAATAATCTTCCAACACGGCACCAACTATTCCGTCCAAAGCATATTCTCGTTCGGTTTTTAAAGAGCCGTCTTTTTTTCGGGAATCAAAATGCTCGTCGATTTTATCATAAAAATTTTCTCTGCCACTTTTGAACTCTTCTGTCAGGTCGGCATAGCCATTTGAGTAGTATTCCACATCATCGTTTAGAACTGTTAGTGTGATGTCGTCAAACTGATATGTATTGAAGAAAACTCCATTGGAAAATTTCTCCATTTCATTGGGGGAGAGTCTTTCGAGAATGCTGATTATGTGGTTGTTGTATTGAGCTTTTTCCGACACTGTTTCATTTTCGTTTTTTAGCATTTCAATAGTTTCACTCACACGCTTTGCACCCTCTTTCATCTGTTCCTGAGAGTGAGAAGACTGCTGGTCTGTTTGCACGATGGCAGTGGGAGTGGTGTATTGTTGTGACGCTGCTTTCGCCCCAAGTGCATTGGGAGACAACACACTTAATCCAAGGACGAATAAGGCTATGGCTGCTGTTTTCTTTGCAGGAGTAAATTTTATTTTAAATTGCTTTAAAATATTTTTCGTCGGTTGCTTGTTTTGATTATCATTAAACATTGCTTCCTCCAAGTTTTTGTTGTCTAAATGTTATCATAGTTTTGCCGAAAAGTAAATAGCTGTTTTTTTGCAAGTGACAAGATACTATTTTAATCAAATTTATAATATATTTGTAAGTATGAAAGAAAAGTCAATTAGTTTTTTTGTGGTGAAGGGTGGGCGTCTTTTGTTGGTGGTTTTGGTAATAATTGCTATGATAACCTTGTTTTGTCTGCCACTTTTAGTGAGCGAAACGAGCGCGAATTTCCACATCCCGAATGCCAAATGGACGGTGGTGGTGGATGCCGGACACGGCGGGATTGACGGCGGGTGTGTGGGCACTAAAACAGGAGTGACAGAGAGCGAACTTAATCTGGAATATGCCTTTAATCTGGCAGACCAACTGAAAAATAGAGCCATCTCTGTGGTGTTGACCCGCAGTGATGCAAAGGGACTGTATGAACAAAATGTGAGCAATCTTAAAAAAAGTGATATGAAAAAGCGACGAGAAATTATTGAAAGCACTCGTCCTGATCTTGTGGTGTCGCTGCATATGAACAGTTTTCCTTTGCGAAGTTGCCGTGGAGCGCAGACTTTTTTCAAAAAGGGCAACGAAAGCGGCAAGACGTTTGCAGAGTTGGTGCAAACGCAACTTCACAATATGCTAGACTATGCAAAAGCACTTGCAAAGGAGGGAGATTTTTATATTGTTACCTGTACGGACGTCCCCAGTGTGCTGGTGGAATGTGGGTTTTTGAGTAATGCCGAAGAAGAGCTGCTCCTGCAAAATAAGGAATATCAAAACAAAATTTGTTATGCTATCGTTTGTGGAATTGTGGCGTTTTTGACAACGGTTTAACGAAAGTCGCTGAAAGGAAGTTTAAAGAAATGTTTTTTGATTTAAGAAAACAAGAGATATTTGTGTAATTTTTAGAATTGGTTGTTTCCAAAAAGGTCATTGTGTGATAAAATAATCTTATGTTAAAAGACATTGCTTTTGGAGAAAAGAATAAGAAAACTTTGACGGAAGTGAGTTCATTGTCGCTGGCATTTTTGGGCGATGGAGTGTGGAGTCTGCTTGTTCGCAGTTTTTTTTGTGAAAAAACGAATTTGAAAAACAAACTGTTGCATTCTCTTTCCACCACCTTTGTGCGAGCGAGTTATCAGGCAGAGGCATTGGACAAAATTGCAGGACTGTTGACAGAAGAAGAAAGTGACGTCGCCAGAAGGGCGAGAAATGCCAAAGTTCACACCGTGTCCAAAAACGCCAGCCTTGCCGACTATAAAAAAGCAACGGCGTTTGAAGCGGTGCTTGGGCATTGTTATCTGAAAAGTGACTTTGCGACTATTGAAAAATTTTTTATTGCGCTTAAACCTGACTTGGAAAAAGAATTGGAAAAAAGGAAAATAAGATGATAATCAGCGGTAAAAACAGCGTTTTTGAAGCGCTAAACTCAAACATAACCATCAATCGTGTGCTCATTTCAAACGGCAAAAAAGACGAGTTTTCAAAAAAAGTGGTGGATCTTTGTCGCAGTCGTCACATCCGTTTTGACTGGGCGGACAAAAGAAAACTGGACAAATTAAGCGAAAATAATCAAGGCTATGTCGCTTTTATCACCGATTTTGTCTATTCCCAAGTGGAAGATATCTTGTTGTCCAAAAAAGAAGAGGGGCATTTCATCGTCATTTTAGATGGCGTGCAGGACCCGCATAATTTTGGCAGTATAATTCGGGTGTGTGAATGCGCCGGGGTGGACGGAATTATCCTTGAAGAACGCCGAAGTGCCGCAGTAAACGAAACAGTTTTTAAAACCAGTGGCGGAGCGGTAAGTTTTATGAAAATTGCTCGGGTGACCAATATAAACGAAGAAATAAGACGGCTTAAAGAACAAAATATATGGGTTTATTGTGCCGAAAACGGCGGTGAAGACATTTTTGCCACTTCGCTTACGGGCAACATTGCTATTGTGATGGGAAGTGAAGGCGAAGGAGTGGCGGCACTCACCAAAAAGTTGTGCGACGGTGTCATCTCGTTGCCTATGTTTGGCAAGATAAACTCACTTAACGTTTCGACGGCGACGAGTGCAGTGGTGTATGAAGCAGTGAGACAAAGGGGAAAGAAATGAGAGAAGAGTTGGTGGCGCTGGCGCAACAAGGCGATGAGCGAGCCATAAATGAACTTTTGGATAAATATAAGTCGCTTGTGATTGTTATCTCACGCAGATATTTTTTGATAAACACCGAACAAAGCGACCTTATTCAAGAGGGAATGATAGGTCTTTTTAAAGCCTATCGAAGTTACAATCTTTCCAGCACGACGTCGTTTAAAACTTATGCCAGCGTGTGCATCAGACGACAAATCCAAACGGCACTGGAACGCAACAATCGTCAAAAAAACCGACCGTTAAATGCCTATTTATCCATAAATAATCAAGGCAAGATTTTGCTGCAAACGACCAATGAGAAGAGTGATTCGTTCGAAGATGAGACGGGTTTTTATCTGGAAGAAAGCGGACTTTCGCCCGAAGAGAGTGTGCTTTTTAAAGAAAAACTGGCGGAACTTGCGGACAAAATAAATCAAGGACTTAGCAACTATGAAAAAAGGGTTTTAAAGTTTTTTATCTCAGGGATGAATTATGTGGAAATTGCTGCTAGACTAAAAAAAGAGCCCAAAAGCATTGACAATGCGCTGTCAAGAATTAAAATTAAACTGAAAGGAAAAGGAGTGTAAATATGCACCTTGCATTATATAGAAAGTTTCGTCCCAAAGTTTTTTCGGAAATTATCGGACAGGACAACATTGTGTTGGCGCTTAAAAATCAGGTGAAGTCGGGCAACGTCGGGCACGCTTATCTTTTCACGGGCACACGTGGCACGGGCAAGACATCGTTGGCAAAGATTTTTTCCAAGGCTATAAATTGTCTGTCTCCTGAGGACGGCTCTCCTTGTGGCAAATGTGCTGTGTGTGTGGCGCTTGACGATGCGAGCAATATTGATGTTTTGGAAATCGACGCTGCCAGCAACAATGGAGTGGACGAAATTCGTTCCTTGCGTGAAAAGATAAAATATCCGCCCATTCACGGCAAATATAAAGTGTATATAATAGACGAAGTGCATATGTTGTCCGACAGTGCCTTCAATGCGCTTTTAAAGACACTGGAAGAGCCGCCTGCACACGCTGTTTTTATATTGGCGACGACAGAAGTTTTTAGGCTGCCGGCGACCATCTTGTCGCGCTGTATGCGGTTTGATTTCAAGTTGGTGAGCAAAGAAGATTTGGTGACTTTGACAAAAAAGGTGCTGGACAGTTGCAAAATCTCTTATGACGAAAAGTCGGTGGAAGCCATCGCTTTGGCAGGAGAAGGCAGCGTTCGAGATACGCTTTCAGTCGCCGATTGTGTGGTGGCTTTGGGAGGGGACAGCATAAATTATGAGTTGACAAAAGAAGTGCTTGGCACCAGCGACCGTCAGAGTGTAATAGAACTTTGCGACAAGATTTTTGAAAAAGATTTGGGTGGTGTGCTGGATGACATAAACGAGATTTGTTTGGCGGGCAAAAATCTTTCGGCTTTGGCAAAAGAGATTACGGTGAATTTTAAAGATTTGTTGGTGATTAAAAATGCTTCGAATGCAAGAAAAATTTTGGACGTGCCCAAAGAAATTTTCGATGCGCTTGTGTCAAGTGCTGAAAAAACGGACACTGCCAGCTTGATTGAATTTATGAAAAGATTCAGCGCTGTTGAAAGTGAACTAAAATTTGCCCTGTCGCCCCGAACATTGATTGAACTGGCGGCTTTGGAATGTGCGAGTTTTGATGCTGTAAAAAAAAACTCTTGACGAAAAATTTTGAAAGTAACTTTATAGACGAAGCCTTAGCAAGAGAACCTTTCCAAAAACAAACTGTTAAAAAGAAAAATATATTAGAAGAGTCTATAAATGTCTCTGATGGAAAAAAAGAATTTTCAGAAGAATTTTCGCTGGGGTATATTCCTCCTGAACAGGAAGAGTTTGCCGATGACATAAAGGACATTTATGAAGAAAAGAAAGTGAATTGGCAAGGAGTTGAATTGTCAAAGAAAATGTCTTCAAATAAAATTTGGGGAATCTTGACCGTGAAACTGCGGGAGAAAAATTATCTAACTCTTCACACTGCCTGCGGAGAAATTCGTGAGATTGTTCGAGAAAACGACCACCTGATAGCGACTGTTTATGAAGAATATCTTTTCAATATTTTAAACGATACAGAAAACTTCGAAAAAATTCTTTTTGAATTAAAGCAGATTGATGATAAGATAACACTTGAATTTATCCACAAAAAAAAGGGTAGAGATAAAGTTAAAGAAAATCTGCAACTTATCAAAAATCTGTTTGGCGACAAGTTACAAGTTGAATAACTTTATAAAAAAAGGCATAAAAATGTAAAGGAGTGAGAGATGGGATATAACAGATTCGGCGGTGGGATGGGTGGCAATATGAACATGCAAAATATGATTCGTCAGGCGCAGAAAATGCAGGCGGATATGGAACGCAAAAAACAGGAGTTGGCACAGACGGAACTCATCGGTGCGAGCGGTGGCGGCATGGTGGAAGTGGTGATTATGGGCAGCGGAGAAATTCGTGCAGTGAGAATTAAAAAGGAAGCCGTGGACGAAAACGACGTTGAAATGTTGGAAGACCTTGTAATGGCTGCTATTAAGGATGCACAGTCTAAGGTGGGGCAGTTGAGCAAAGATACCTTGGGCGCTTTGTCGGGGTTGTAATAAAAAAATTTTTGCAAACATAAAAATGACTAGGGAATAGTCATTTTTTTGACGTAATTTTTAAAAGGAGAAGATGATGGAGGAGTTTTTAAGTGGCGAAAGATTCGAGGAAATGGCGCGGGAGTATAATAAAAAATACGCCTCTGTTTCGGTGCTGAAAGCCAACGTGTTTGACAAGGGAGAATTGAAAGAACTTTTTGGAGAGTTGTATCTCCTTTTTCATTCGCTATATTTTCGTTTTGGCAAAATTCCAAAATTTAAGTCTTTTTTTAATGAAGTCGAAAAATATATAGAAAAGTCGAAAAAAGTCGAAAAAGTGTTGGAAATTGAACTAACGGAAGATTATTCGAAGCAAGCGATGCAAGTGCAGCAGCGCCGAGCCAACTATTTGGTGATGAGCGTTTTGAGAAGGTTTAACTGTTTGAAATTTTTTTCCGACGAAAACCTGCTCGAATTGCAATGTGACTTTGTTGATTTAATGGCGGATTTTTACGCCAAAAGCTAAGTTTTTAACGAAACACTAGGGGCGGTGTTCGGGATTAAAAGAAAAACTTTAAAAAAATAGGAAAATATCAAAAAAAAGTTGTTGACACCCCCATTTCAATATGGTATTCTTGCATTGTCGCCGAATTAAAAAGGCGAAAGGTTCCATTAAAATTTAATAGTAAGGTTAAACAAGTTCTTTGTTAATTTGAAGAATTTTAATCAAGCAAACTTAAACAATAGTCAATGTTGTTTTGAGCAAGTTTGAATTTTAAAAACGTGAAATAAAGTTGCAAAACTTTTTTTACAATTTTTTAGAGTTTGATTCTGGCTCAGGACGAACGCTGGCGGCGTGCTTAATACATGCAAGTCGAACGGGGTTTGTTTGTTGCACAAAGCATTTTGGTAGGGGCATTTTTGCTTTTTCAGTGTGTTTTGTGCAACGAATAAATCTAGTGGCGGACGGGTGAGTAACGCGTGAATAATCTACCTTTCACAGGGGGACAACAGGCAGAAATGCTTGCTAATACCGCATAAGACCACAGCCTGGCATCAGGCAGGGGTAAAAGATTTATCGGTGAAAGATGAGTTCGCGTATCATTAGTTAGTTGGTGGGGTAATGGCCTACCAAGACAGCGATGATTAGCCGACCTGAGAGGGTGATCGGCCACATTGGAACTGAGATACGGTCCAAACTCCTACGGGAGGCAGCAGTAAGGAATATTGGGCAATGGAGGAAACTCTGACCCAGCAACGCCGCGTGAAGGAAGAAGGTCTTCGGATTGTAAACTTCTGTTATTAGGGAAGAAGATAGTGACGGTACCTAATGAGAAAGCCCCGGCTAACTACGTGCCAGCAGCCGCGGTAATACGTAGGGGGCAAG
>CAZJEU010000008.1:0-11783 GCA_964545115.1 uncultured Christensenella sp.
GAAAATTTAATTGCAATAAAAAACTTGGAAAAGAAAAAGAAAGATAAAAATGCCAAAAGTAAGAGATAAATATATTAAAGACGTCAAGGGGGAGAAATGAGAAAAGTTAAAACCTTTTTTATTATGACAATTTTTTTAACTTTTCTTTTCTTGTCCGCAGGCATATCTCTTTTTGCCGTGCGTCCTGCAAAAGCTTTTTCTCAAAATGTTACTCACAACAATTACAAATCGGAATTTGGGCTGGATGAGACTCTTTTCTCAGCATTGCTAGCATTGAGAAATGAAGTTTGTTCATCCGAAACTTTTCCTTCCACATTTTTCTCTTCTTCTTTTTTCGTCGATGAATATGCTTCCTACACTCCTTCATCAGCAGATGGCGAAAGCATCAAGGCAGATTTGGAAGACAACAAGTTGAATTTGACCTTAGGAGAAAACTCCCCTTATGACTGCCTAAAAAGTATCACCACCAATAAAATTGCTTCCATAAGAGGGCTAAATAACCTTGACCTTAGCACTATAAAAACTCTTATTCTTGACGACAACAAAATTTTTTCCATCTCTGCAAACGACTTGGAGGGACTTGTTAGCATTTATAAATTATCGGTGAATAACAACAATCTTTCATTTTTTGCCATCAATCCGACTATAAGCGGAAAAATTAGATATCTTAATCTTCGCAATAATGCTTTGAAAAAAATTGATATTTCCACAGTGGCTTTAGCAGAAGTGGATCTTGCCAGCAATCTTTTTGAAAGCATCGACGATATAGAATTTGGCAATTCTCTTGAATACCTTGACCTTTCTTTCAATAATATTACCGAGAGTTTTAACTTAACTTCGTTTTCCACTGCATTGGGGGTTACTCCTATTTTCCTTGTGCAGGGTTTGAACAAAACGTCTTTTACTGCTGGTCAAAAAATCGCCGTGGTGAATGATACTTTTTATGGCAAAAATTTAATCGCTCACATTAAATACAATTCTGGAAGTGATTACTTTCAAGGTGATGTTGATATCGTGCAATCTGCCGCCACTCAGGGACTTAATTTTTTAACATTGCCAGCAGGGGAAATTGAAATCTCTTTTACGTTTGATTCTTCTTCAAACTTGCCAGAAGAGAACGAAGTCTTTTTGGAAAATAAAGAAATCTCTTCCAAACTGCCTGCCCCCAAAGTCTCAGCAGTTTCGGACGGACTTTCTATAACAACTTACTCTCAACATTCCCCCATGTCATTTTCTTTCAGTATGAATGACGATAACGATTTTGTGAACAGAAGTGTCGCGATGGGGGATGCTGTGCTATATAGTGGCATTCAAGGGGAAGAGAAGGCAAATTCGACCACCTTTAATATTGACACTTTTATGACGACAACTTTATCAGCATATTATGTCTTTGATGGCATATCGGGCGATAAACTTACGCTCAACGTTTCCTACTCTCAGCAATCTAATTTAACACTGGGCGTCATAGTCGTTATCATCACTTTTGTGGTGATTGCCAGCGTTGTATATATCGTCAGATGGATTAAAAATGGCACGCCGATTACGCCTTTATCGCCCATGGAGATTGCGCGAGAACAACGACGACGAGAACGAAAACAGGGCAGTGGAGACTTCCCCTATGCACAACATTTTGAAAACGTTCAAGATGATAAGTCCGCTTTTCCGCCACAGGATTCATATGGAAAAGACGATATGGTAGACCTTTTGAATGATGAAAATGACGGTTCTAAAAACGAAGAAGGCAGGTATAGAAAATGAAAAAACAAAAAGAAAAACAAGTGGTTATTATCACCGGAGCAAGCAGTGGCATTGGCAGAGCAGTTGCCAAATATTTCGTTGCAAAAAACTTTTGTGTCTATGGGCTTTCTCGCAGAGTCTTTGAAGAAAACGGCGTTCATTCTTTATCTTGCGACGTCACAAACAAAGAGCAAGCAATTGAATGTGTGGAAAAAATCTTTAAGAAAGAAAAGAGAATTGATTTGCTCATAAACAATGCAGGGTTCGGCATTTCAGGCTCTGTGGAAAACGAAAAACTGGAAAACATTGAAAAGATGTTTAAAGTGAATTTTTTGGGAGCAGTAAATATGACTCAACAAGTGCTTCCATTTATGCGAAAACAAGGGTTTGGCAAGATAATCAATACCAGTTCCGTAGCGAGCATCATTCCTCTTCCTTTCCAGTCATTTTATTGTGCCACAAAGTCCAGTCTGGACATCTGGGCGAAAGCACTGAGAATGGAAGTTAAGCCCTTTGGCATTGAAATAGGCAACGTCCTTGTGGGTGACACAAAGACCAACTTTACAGGGAACCGCGAAAAAAACCAAACTGATAAAAACACCGTCTATGAAAACAGTGTGGAAAAATCTGTTTCCAAAATGGAACAAGACGAACAAAACGGCAAAGACCCAGTGTCGGTTGCCAAAGTTATGCTAAAAATGTTCAACAGCCGAAGAATGCCCGCCACGAAAACAGTCGGCGGAACTTATAAAACAATAGTTTTTTTAGAAAAGATATTGCCCCAAAAATTTATGCTTTATATAGTGAGCAAACTTTATTCTTAAAGACAGAAAAGAGTGAAAAAACGTATAAAAAGCTTATCAAAAATGCATAAAAAACGCATCGAAAAAGGCATCGAAAATATATAAAAATGTGTCAAAAACACGTCAAAAACACGTCAAAAACACGTCAAAATCGGGCAAAAGACGGTCAAAATCGACCGTTTTTTTTGATGAAAGTAAACAATTATTTTTAATTTTTAATTGACACTTTTTAATTTTTTAGTTGATGATTTTTAATTTTCGTTCAGATAATCTTCATAAGTTGTGGCTTTGTCGTAGACCTTTGTTTTGTTAATTTTAATAAATCTGTTTGCCACCGTTTGAGTCAGTTCTTGGTCACTGGATGCAAAAAGCAGAACGCCTTTAAAGGTTTTCATACCGTTGTTTAAGGCAGTAATACTTTCAAGGTCGAGGTGGTTTGTCGGTTCATCTAAAATTAGGACGTTGCTCTGTTCCAACATAATTTTAGAAAGCATACATCTCACCTTTTCGCCCCCGCTGATGACTTTGGCGGGCTTTAATGCTTCTTCACCTGAAAAGAGCATTCGTCCGAGCCAACTTCTAAGGAATGTAACGTCTTTTTCTTTGGAAAATTGAGCCAACCAATCGGTGAGCGAAAGAGAAGTGTTGAACATTTCGTTATATTCTTTGGGCAGATAAGAATGAGTGATAGTTTTGCCCCATTTCACAGAGCCAGTGTATTCTTTATCGACACCAGCAAGAATGTTAAATAACACCGCAACGTTAGTGGGAGTGTCACTGAAAAAAGCAATTTTATCTTCTTTATCTACCACAAAAGAAAGGTTTTCGAAATGACCTTTTTTAGAGAGATTTTCCACCATCAAGACGTCATTTCCAATCTGGCGTTCGGAAGAAAAAGCGATATAAGGATATTTTCTGGAAGAAGGCTTAATGTCTTCAATAGTAAGTTTTTCCAATTCTTTTTTACGACTGGTTGCCTGCCTACTTTTGCTGGCATTTGCGGCAAAACGAGCGATGAAATCTTGCAATTCTTTGGCACGCGTTTCGGCTTTTTTGTTGGCTTCTTTTTGTTGTCTTAAAAGCAGTTGGCTGGTTTCATACCAAAAGTCGTAGTTGCCGACATAAATGGAGATTTTGCCAAAATCCACGTCGCAAATGTGAGTGCAGACTTTGTTTAAAAAATGTCTGTTATGAGACACCGTAATAACCGTTTTGTCATAGTTTAACAAAAAGTTTTCTAGCCATCTGATTGTCTTGATGTCGAGATTGTTGGTGGGTTCGTCCAAAAGCAAAATGTCGGGATTGCCAAACAACGCCTGTGCCAAGAGCACTTTAACTTTCAGTTTACCGTCCAAATCTTTCATTTTCGTGTCGAAAAAACTGCTGTCCACTCCAATGTTTGAAAGGAGAGTCTGAGCGTTGCCTTCGGCTTCCCAGCCGCCAAGGTCGGCGAATTCTTGCTCTAATTCACCGGCTAAAAGTCCGTCTTTTTCGCTGAAATCTTCTTTTTGATAAAGTGCATCTTTTTGGTCCCACACTTGCATCAAACGCTTGTGTCCCAAAAGCACCGTTCTAAGAACGCTTTCACTGTCGAAGGCATTTTGGTTTTGGGCAAGGACGGAGATTCTTTCGTTTTTGCCAGTGACAATGTCGCCCTTGGTCGTTTCGATTTCGCCAGAAAGCAACTTTAAAAAGGTGGACTTGCCAGCGCCGTTTGCGCCAATTACACCGTAGCAATTGCCGTCTGTGAATTTTAAATTCACTTCACTAAATAATTTTCTGCTCCCGAAGGTCAGAGAAACGTCGATAACTTGTAGCATTTTTTGCCCTTTTAAAATTTTTTAAGCACTTCGCTCACGGTTTTTAAATCCACTCTTCCAGCATAATTTGCCTTGAAAAATTTCATAATAAAAGGTAGAGAGCGGTCGCTTTGAGAGTGGATAATGTCGAAAATTTCTTTTTCACTAAGCAGTTGTGGCAAGAATTTTGAAAGGACGTCTTTCTGCCTTTGTGCATTCTGCGCGAGAGCGTCATTGTTTGCCTTTTGATAATTTTCCTTTTCTTCCGTCAACTCTTTCAGTGTTTTTTGCAAAATACGAGACAGGTCTTCGTCGGTTAAAGCTTGCTTTGTTTCCCGCTTTCTGACAGTTTCCATCATTGCTTTGTTAAGCACGACGGAATAAATGGCACGAGCGGATGAATCTTTGTCTTTTAGTGCTTGAATATTTGCTTTTTTAATGTCGTCTAAAATCATTTTCACTCCCCACTAATGCATTTAGTATGGGCTAAAAGCGGCAAAAAGTCAAATGATTTATATTTGCAAATGTGATTGACTAAAAACACTTTTAAAGTTAAACTTTTAAGTGAAATGTGGAGAAAGATATGAAAAAAACAAAGAATATTATTGTTTCCTTTTGTCTGATAGCCTTTTTTTCGCTTTTTCTTTTTTCTTGTGAACAGGCGACTTTTGAGAACACTTCGTGGGCGACTGCGGGCAAGACTTGTGCAGAAATTTCTGCTGACGTGGACAATTCCATCGACTATATGATGAATGAGATTAACATTCCTTTAACTTATGTCACCACCACCACCTACAAATTTTTTGATACAGAAGATAATGCTTTCTCGGCAAAAACAGTGGAAAAGACCACGACGTCTGCTTTTTCGCGCTCTAACACGCCAAATGCAACGGCAAAATTTGTCACTGAAACTCGTGAAAATGGCACACTTACTTCTATTAAAGAAGAGACTTATGTGCGCTCGGGCGATGATGAAGGGTTTATCTATACCCAACTCACCAACTACTCCGCCTCGGGCGACGTTTTGGGAGCAGTTTTTAGAGATAGACAGTTGACGTGGATAACCGACTTTACCTTTGACAATCTTTTAAGTGACATTATTTTTGTTTTAAGAGAAGACGAAGCAAGCGTTGCTTTGGAAAAAACTTTTGAAGACATTAAATATTACAAATTACAACCGAACGCAACCAATCTTGAAAAAATTCAGCAACGGTTTTTTGAAAAGGATGATTTGTCCGATAATCCCGAGCTTTTTGCTTTTGCACAAAAAGATGACCATTATGTTCTGCCTTTTTCGGTGGAATATGGCTTGACTCCACTTGATTATGTTAGTTATTTTGCTGTGAATTACTCTCTTGGAAATAGCAATCTTTTAAATTCTCAAAACTGGGAAGTCTATCTTTCTGTGTCCAGCACCACTCGTCTTAAAGCCTATGGCAACGATATGCCACAACCTTCTGCGCCCGAAAATGCGAATGATTTCATAGCAGCGACATTTGATAATGTCGTAAAAACAAACGAGCATTTTGTAGTTTATAAACAAATGCTTGAAGGGGAGAATTATGCAGAATATAGCGTGCAGACAAAAGCAGATAATAGTATGCTTGTGGAAGTGAAAAAAGTGGAAGATGGTTTGTCTGCAACAAGTTATTATTATATTGAGCCTTTGGATGAAAGTTATGTTGTGTTTGATGTAAATTCTATCACCAAGACATATACGGCTTCTTCTCTTGACTCAGCAGACTTTCCTTTTTTAAAACTTGATTATTCGCTAGCTCTTTTCACCAAAACTTCCACCGGAGATTATCAGTATGGAAGTGAAACAAACTTTTATCTGTTGTCTTTACAAAACGATGAAGTCTATTCAATTGCGGATGGCAGAGGAGAGGGTGTAACTCACCTTCTGATACTAAATTTTAGTGCTGGAAAAAATGCAACTTTCATTCTTAATATTGGAGAACTCGTTCCTGCCGATAGTGAATAAAATATAAAGAGCGATTTGCCCCGTTAAAAAGGAGAGAGCCGATTAGAGTCGGATTAAAAAAATGACAGAATACATACAGCAAATTTCTTCCACTTTATTTGGTGAAAATGTGTGGCTAGCCACCATATTTATTTCCATAATTCCCATAATCGAACTTAAAGGAGCCATTCCTTTTTCGCTGTCTGCCAGCATCTGGGGAGTAAAAACGCTTTCACTTTGGCAAGCCTTTGCTGCCGGACTCATCGGCACTTCATTCATCGTTTTTGTGCTTGCTCTTGTTTATATTCCTCTTATTAAATGGTTGAAGTCTACCAAAGTCCTTAAAAGACTGGGAGAAAAGTTGGAATGCCTTATCAATCGTAGAAAAAGAAGAGTGGAAGGCCAGTTTGTAAAGGAAAAGAATGCTAAAAAGATTTTTTGGTTGAAAATTCTCGGCGTTTTCTTATTCGTTGCCAATCCCTTACCTTTCACTGGTGTATGGACGGGCACCTGTCTTGCCATCGCTTTGGGGCTTAATTATTGGACAGCGTGCGCCACAGTTATCGGGGGGAATGTGGTTGCCGGGCTGCTGATTGTTTTGATGTCCCATCTGTTTGCCTCTTCCACTTTAACGCTTTTTTACATTTTACTTGCCGTTGCTCTTTTCACCGTCTTTCTTTTTCTAGCACGCGGAATTTTAACCAAAGGAGCAAGTGCTTTGAGTGAAGAAGAAGAGGGCGACCTTAAAAAAGACGGCTTATGAAAACAAGACTTCTTTATAAAAATCATTGATTTTAAAGACTTTTTCTTGTATTATTAACCAATACTTCATTGTAATAGAAAGTTTTTTATGATTAAAGTTGAAAAATCAACTTTATTTATTTGATGAAAAGAGAAAATAAAAATTGGGAGAAAAAAATGAAAATTACGGTGCTAGGAACAGGTTGTATTTGGACAAAACGCGCTTGTGCGAGTTATCTTATTGATGACAATATTTTGCTGGATGTTGGATCCGGCAGTTTAAAACAATTGTTTAAAACGACAAAAAACCTTTTGCATCACGAGAAAATCGGTAAAATTAAACTTATTTTAATAACTCATTTTCATCTCGATCATTATTTCGACATTGTGCCTTTTCTCTGGAAATTGGCAAGTGACAGATATCCTGAATTTTCCACCACAATAATTTGTCCGCCCGATGGAGAGAAAAAAATTAAGAATCTTTGTCAACTGGGGCTGAGCAAAAGCAGTTTTAATAAATTAAACTTTAACAAAATAAACTTTGTAGATGCTTCTTCACTTTCCAACTTTAAGTTTGGAGACTATGAAATTTCTTCTTTAAAAATGGAGCATGGAGACATCGATGCCTTTGGCTATGTTTTCAAAACAAAAAAGGGGAAAATTGTCTCTTTCACGGGCGATAGCGCGATGTGTGAAAGTATGGAAAAGATGATTACGTCAAGCAATATCTCTTTTGTTGATATGGCAGGGACGGACATTTCAGACAAGCATTTCAACATTATAGACGGCATTGAACTTATGAAAAAATATGAAAAGAAACATACTATTGTGCCTTGTCACCTGACCAGTCAGGCTTTGGATTATTGTGCAGACAAAATTCAACCGCCGAGTGATTTGATGGTTATAAATGTCGATGACGAAAAACCTTATAATTTTCGGTTGGAAAAAAAAGATAAAAAGATGAAATCTAATGAAAATTTCACTTTTGCCAAGCAAAAATTTGGCATAATGAAAGGGAAAATGATTGAGTTGGCGCTTTCCGATGCTAAGATTGATAAAAAAACAAAATTACCCACCTACTTTTTTGATGTTCTTCTGCCCGAAAATAAAGAGATTGTGGGCAAAGTGGCTTATGGCGTGGGCGGCGGAGAAGGGGATTTGCACCTTGCAAATGTGGAAATTGATATGACCAAAGACCTAGATTTTCGTTCTGTCAAATATGACTGTTGTCTGTTGATTAAAAAAGTCGCTCTTCATCACAAAGAAAATAGTCTTAACCTTACCTGTGCACCAGACGACCTTGATACCAGACGAGTGTTTAGTGCGTTGGGCGCCTTTTTGAAAGGGGTTAAAACAATTGCGACTTTGGACAATCAAAATAACAGAACGCTGGAAGAAAAAAGCATCTGGATGTGGGAGTTTTAATAAATGAAAAACAACTTAGTTAAAAATATAGCGATAATCGCGCACGTCGACCACGGCAAGACTTCGCTTGTCAATGAAATGCTCAAACAAGGAGGCGTTTTTAGGCAAAATCAGGAGGTGGCGGACAGAGTTATGGACTCTAACGCCATCGAAAGAGAACGAGGCATCACCATCTTTTCTAAAAATGCCAGTTTGGAATATAAAGGCGTTAAGATAAATGTTGTGGACACCCCGGGGCACGCTGATTTTGGTGGAGAAGTGGAGCGTGTTTTGAAGATGGTGGACGGAGCATTGTTGGTGGTGGACGCTTTTGAAGGGCCTATGCCACAAACGCGATTTGTGCTGGAAAAAGCGTTGGCGCTTAATCTCAAAATCATTGTCGTAGTGAACAAGATTGATAGAAAAGATGCGCGTGCGTTGGAAGTCACCGACGAAGTGCTGGAACTTATGATGGATTTGAACGCAAGTGATGAGCAACTGGATTGCCCCATTGTTTATGCTTCGGCACGTTTTGGCACCGCGTCACTGGAACAAATGACGGCAGGAAAAGACTTGAAAGCGCTTTTCGAAGCCATTCTATCGCATATTCCCAGCCCCGAAGGGGAAGAGAACAAGTCGCTTCAAATGTTGGTGTCCAGCACTGAACAGGACGACTTTTTGGGCAAACTTGCCGTGGGAAAAATTGAACAGGGGAAACTGAGTGTCGGAGATAATTTGGTTATAACAAATTATCATATGCCAGAAAAAAGAGAAAATTTTAAAGTGCAAAACATTTTTGAATTCGCAGGACTTAGACGTCTCCCCACACCCCAAGCCAAAGCAGGCGAAATCGTGTGCATCGCAGGTGCGGAAAATATCAGCGTGGGCGACACTCTTTCTTGCCTTACAGATGTGCAAACACTGCCTTTTGTGAAGATAAGTGAACCCAGCGTGCAGATGGATTTTATGGTGAACAACAGTCCTTTTGCTGGCAAAGAAGGCAAATTTTGCACCAGTCGTCAACTGCGAGAAAGACTGATTAAAGAAGCTGTTAAGGACCTTAGTTTGTCTGTTTCAGACACCGACAGTGCCGACACGTTCAAAGTTTTAGGACGTGGAGAAATGCATCTTTCAATTTTGATGGAAAATTTGCGACGTGAAGGATATGAGTTTCAGGTCGGTCAGCCAAAGGTAATTTTAAAAGAAGAGAACGGTAAAGTCTTGGAACCTTTCGAGAAAGTTATCATCGACTTGCCCGATGAAAAAACGGGAAATGTCATCAGTGTTTTGGGCGGTCGGAAAGCGAAACTGGTGAATATGCATAGCAATGGTTCTCGGACAAGATTGGAATATATTTTGCCAGCACGCGGTCTTTTTGGCTATAAAAGTCAATTTTTAACAGACACAGGCGGCGAAGGGGTTATGAGCAGTGTTTTTGCAGGTTTTGGCGAATTTGCCGGCGCCATTTCGCGCCGAAATAACGGAGTGTTGGTGGCTTATGAAAGTGGAGATGCCGTGCAATATGGTTTATTTTATTCTCAGCAACACGGCAGGCTCTTTCTCTCACCCGGGGACAAGGTCTATGGTGGGATGATTGTGGGGGTGAATGTGCGCACGGACGATATTGTTGTCAATGTTTGCAAGACAAAACACTTGTCGAACACTCGTTCAAGTGCCAGTGACGACGCCCTTCGCCTAGAACCTATTCAGCGGCCGAGTTTGGAGCAATTTATCGATATGTTGGGCGAAGATGAACTGTTGGAAATTACTCCAAAAAACATAAGAATGCGTAAAAAAACTCTGGACCACACCCTTCGTGGCAGAGAAGATTTTAAAAGAAAGAGTCAATTAAACTAACTTTTTAATCTCTTTTCGCTCGACAATTCAACTAAAAAAATGATAAAATTGAATTTAGAAAAAGAGGTTTTTATGAAAGACTTTGTTAAGATAGACAAAATTATTGCACGTCAGATTCTCGATTCGCGTGGGTTTCCCACTGTGGAGGCAGATGTTTTCGCAGGCGGCAAAATGGGCAGGGCGGCAGTGCCATCAGGGGCATCTACTGGGTCGTTCGAAGCGGTGGAATTGAGAGATAATAGAAAAGAATTTTTGGGCAAATCTGTTCTTAATGCAGTGCAGAATGTTAACGTAGAAATTGCAGAAAGCATTGTGGGAGAAAATGTTTTTGACCAAGAAAAAATTGATAGAAAAATGATTTCGCTCGACGGGACGCCAAACAAAGGTCGCCTAGGGGCGAATGCAATTTTGGCAGTTTCGCTTGCTGCGGCAAAGTGTGCTGCGGCTCTAAAAAGGCAACCCTTATATCGTTATCTGGGCGGCGAAAAAGGTGTTACGTTGCCCGTTCCAATGATGAACATTATCAATGGAGGAAAGCACGCAGATAACTCAGTAAACATTCAAGAATTTATGATTATGCCCATCGGAGCACCAACGTTTAGCGAAGGGATGAGATGGTGTGTGGAAGTTTTTCATACGCTAAAAAAAGTGTTAAAAGCACAAGGTTATTCTCTTTCAGTTGGTGACGAAGGAGGCTTTGCTCCTAACCTTAAAAACGATGAAGAGGCCTTTATTTTAATCGCGAAAGCCGTGGAAAAAGCAGGGTATAAATTGGGCAAAGATTTTTGTTTTGCAGTGGATGCAGCAGCTTCCGAAATGTGGGAAGAAGCAAAGAAAATGGGTAAAGAAAATGGCTACTTTTTTTGGAAAACAGGAGAGTTTTTTTTCACAAAAGAAATGATAGAATATTGGGAAAAAATGGTGAAAAAATATCCTATTTTTTCTTTGGAAGATGCCTTGTCAGAAGAGGATTGGGAAGGGTGGAAAACGCTTACAAAAACGCTCAAAATTCAACAGGTGGGAGATGACCTTTTTGTGACAAATACGCAGAGAATTTTAAAAGGAATTAAAGAAAAATCGGCAACTAGTGTGCTGATAAAACTCAATCAAATTGGCACCCTAACCGAGACTTTGGAAGCAGTAAAACTGGCTCAAAAAAATAATTTTTCGGTGGTGATTAGTCACCGCAGTGGCGAGACAGAAGACACCACAATTGCAGATTTTGCTGTTGCCACAAATGCCGGACAAATTAAAACAGGAGCCCCCTCCCGTTCTGAACGCGTGGCTAAATATAACCAACTTTTACGCATTGAAGAAGAACTTGGCAAGAGAGCAAAATATTTGGGAAAAACTATTTTTAACAAACAATTCTGAATAGCCATCTTAAATGTTTTCTGTCCGCAATATCAATGTTTTCACGCCAAAATATATTAAACCCGACCAGTCAGTCGTAAATTAGAATAGATATTGAAAAACAAA
>CAZJEU010000009.1:0-10992 GCA_964545115.1 uncultured Christensenella sp.
AAAATCTAAAAATCCAGAAGATTCTTTTGCAAAAGACCCAAAAGGTAAAGGATGGAGAAAAGTTGTTGCATCACCAACACCTGTCGAAATTAATAACAAAGAGACTATTGAAAAACTTGCACGCGAAGGAAAAATTGTTGTTACTGGCAATGCTTGTCCTCGTGGAGAAGATTATGGCATTAAAGAAATGACCGCGCCAGAAAGGCATGTGACGACAGTAAAGAAATATAAAACAGGCACAATTTCGTTGAAAACCGATCATCCTGTGCCGAAAAAATTGATGGATGAAGTTTTGCTGGCCGTGGCACGTGAGTTGGAACCAAAAGAGATTGGTGTGGGAGATAAATTTATTGAAAACGTTTGTGGAACGACGAGTAATGTCGTTGTGACAGAAGTTAATTTATAACTTTTAAATAATTTTTTATTTTAAACGAAAACTACTTCTATGAAAACTTTTCATAGATTTTTTTTGGGTATTTTTTTGCTCTTTTTGATTTTTTCGCCGTTTAAAAAAACTATTTGTTTTGCGGATAGTGAAAATGGAAGTGTGGATATTTATCTTATTTATGATGAACTGAATAATGTTTTATTTGAGGCGAATATTGTGGAAGTGGGAGACATTTTTATTACAAAGGAATTTAAGCAATATGAAGTTTATTTGGTGGATAACGAGAAATTGTTGGCATATGCTGAGTATGTCGGCAGATATATAAGACCTCGTGTAATTCATAATGAAAGAGGTGATAAATTGAATTTGGCGCCTAAGGAGAAAAAGACGGTGGGGCTTTATTTGACTCACAATGATGAGAGTTATTTGCCGACGGATGGAGTTTCTTCTGTTTATGGGCGTGGGGGAGTGCATGATGTGGCGACTGCTTTGGCGAGAAGTTTTAATAACTTAAACTATGATGTTTATCTTGATGAGAGCTTACATATTCCACATGACAGTGCGGCTTATTCAAGAAGTGCTTTGACGGCAAAAAGATTGTTGGAAAAAGATGTTGATGCGCTTTTTGACGTGCATCGTGACGGTGTGAGCAGGTCGGTTTATGTTAAGAGAATTGATGGTGTGGAAAGATGTAAAGTGCGCATCGTGGTGGGGCAAGGAAATGCTTCTTCGGAGGCTAATTTGCAGTTTGCAATGTATTTGCTGACAATTGCAGAGGAGTTTTGTCCGTGGCTTTTTTTGGACATATACATGGCGAAGGGGCACTATAATCAGGGTCTTTATAGTAAAGCATTGTTGTTTGAGATGGGCACTTATTTGGCAGAAAAAGAATTGGTTTTGGCGACGGTGCCTTTTCTTGCAAGTGTGGTGGACAAGACTCTTTTTTCCACTGTTGTGCAGGAAGATAATTCGCTTATTATAACTGACGAGGTGCAAGAAGGAGAAGAACAAAATCTTGTTACAAATGTTTTAGAGAATTTTGATGCCGAGCAAAATTTTCATGATAAATACGTAGAGAATATTGTAATTTTTGTTGTCTTATTGCTTGGACTTTTGGGAGTGATTGTTTTCTTTGCAATAAAAAGGTCACAAAAAAAGAAAACAGAAAAATATTCTGTTTCCAAAAGAAAAGACTAAAATTTAATTTGATTTTGACTTGAAAAAGTTGAGAGTTTTTAGAAAGAAATGCTAACTTTGCCACTGCCGTCTATGAAGACTTTGCCTTTGCCATCATATATTGAACCTATGTCGTTGGAAGGCGATTCGTAACCGACTCGGTATTCATAAGGGTATGATTCGTTTGAAATATAGTCATAATCAGAAGGGTTTATCTGAGAGATAATTTCGTCTGGAAAGTCCACTTGTTCTTTTGAGAGAATTCGGCAGATAAGATCGTCTTCGTAGCCTTTAAAAGATAAAAGAACATTTCTGTTTTTTGCTTTTATTAGGTTGATTTCTTGGCTGGCTGAATCGTAACAAATGGCACAGAGAGATATGTCAAGGCGGGAAAAAGCACTGTTTTCCATCACTTCCACTTGAAAAAAACCACTGATGTTTGCAAGTGATACACTTCCTGTTTTGGTGAAGACTTTTACCGAAGTGTTTGGCTGGCGAAAGGAAGACTCTACATAGGAAAGTGAAATGTTCCCTGAAGTTGAATAGGCGCGAACAGTGGTCGAAATAGAGATTTTTCGAACTGAAATGTTGCCTGATGTGGTGGATATGGAAAGAGAGGGTGAATTGACTTCTTCTATTATCACGTTGCCTTTGCCAGTGTTTATGTTAACATTATTTTCACTGGAATTGACAAGTTTCGATAGAGAAAGGTTGTTATTTGATTCGGTTAAATTTCCTGAAAGGGTGAACAGACCATATATTTTGCCAAAATTGAAGGTGGTGGAAGCGGCGTTTATTTTTACTCTTTTTTCGTTGGAAGAATTTCCTATTTGACCAAAGGAAAAGCGTCCACCGGTGGAATGAATCTCTAAGTCTGCATTAAGAATATCGATGGCTACGGTTGCATTGCCTGTTATAAAGAGTTCTTGACTGAGAGTAAGAGTGGCGTTTTTGTTTGCATTTGTGAGATTTAGGGAGCCACCATTGCTTTCAAATTTAACTTTTTGGGCGGCGGGTGGAGGTGAAGAGAAATTTACGTTGCCTTGATTGGTTTTGAGATAATAATTGTCGATAGGTTGAGTGGTTGCTATTGTAAGGTTACCGTCACCAGAAGTAAGGTGCAGATTTTCTGTTGAAAGACTGGCGGTGGAAGATGAAGAGTAGGTAATATTTCCTTTTTTGGAAGAAAGATAGATTACTTCGAAAGAAATGTTTGAGGGAAGAGATATGTTAAGGGAAGATTCGTCGTAGGAGACCCATCCTTCGGGTTCGGTGATGTTTAGGACGAAAGTTTTGTAAAGGCCGGGAAGGTCGTCCTGCTCGAAGGAAAACGAACTTATGATTTTGTCACTAAAAACAATTTGAGAGTTTTCGCTTTTTACAAAGCCATAAATTTTTCTGTTATATAAAACGGAAATTTGGCTGGCTTCCTCCCCAGCGGTGACATTGATAGATGAACAATCGGTGAAAATTTTTACGGCTTTGACTGACGAAATGCTATTGGTAGAATTGGTATAAATTTTGGTGAGAGGCGTGGTGTAATTTACATATTGAAAGCCCAAAATTTCGGTGCCCGGTGACAGAAACATTATGGCAATGCAACCTATTACAACGACGAAAAACAAGCCGAAACAGAAAAGTAGACTGATAATTAGGCTTTTAGGAATTTTCTTTTTTTTCTTTTCTGCCACTTTAATCTCCTAATTTTCGAGGATTGCTTTGATTCTGCGCACGCCGAAACTGCTGGATTCTTCTTTGATAATTTTGAAACGTCCAAGTTCGCCAGTGTTGGCGATGTGGGGGCCTCCGCAAATTTCTTTGCTGACGGAATCTATTGTATAGACTTTCACTTTGTCGCCGTATTTATTTTCAAAAATGCCCAAAGCTCCTTCTTTTTTGGCTTCGTCTATTGATAATTCTTTGCAGACCACGGGAAGGTTTTGGTTGATTACGTTGTTGACAAAGTCTTCCACTTTTTTGAGTTCTTCGGTGGATAGTTTGTGGTCACAATTAAAATCGAAACGTAGGCGTTCGGAAGTGATATTACTTCCCTTTTGAGAAATTTCTGGGTGTATAACTTCTCGGAGGGCTGCTTGTAAAAGGTGAACTGCTGTGTGCAGTCTAGTAGTTTGCATGCTGGTGTCGGCGAGTCCGCCTTTAAAAACTTTGTCGCTGCCTGATTTACTTTTTTCTTGATGTAGACGAAATGCTGCAATAAAACCTTCTTCATCGACTGAAAGTCCTTTTTCTTTGGCAAGTTCTTTGGTGAGTTCCAAAGGAAAGCCGAAGGTATCGTAAAGTCGAAAAGCAGTTTTGCCGTTTAAGATGCCGTTTGTAGAAAACTTGACGACTTTTTCGAACTCTTTGATGCCGTGAGAGAGAGTTTTTGAAAACTTTTCACTTTCATTTTTGATGACATTTTCTATTTCGCTTGTTTTTGAGGAAAGTTCGGGATAGAAGTCTTTATAGCTTTCAATGACGATGCTTACAAGTTCAATAAGGCGAAGACTGGGAATATTTAACCGACTGGCGCAGTTTATGGCACGCCTTAACAGCCTGCGAAGGACATAGCCTTGTTCGACATTTAAAGGCAAGACTCCGTCGGCAATCATAAAAACACTGGCTCGGATGTGGTCGGCGATGATGCGCATATTGCGTTTGGTTTCGTCATTTAATAGATAAAACCTGCCACTTAATTTTTCAATTTTTTTGATAATTGGCTGGAAGAGTTCGGTGTCATAGACACTTTCAACTCCATTTGAAAGGTATAGAAGTCGGTCGAAACCAAAACCAACATCTACGTTTTTTTGTCGATTTTCTTCAATTTTGCCGTCTTTGGTTTTTTTGACATATTGCATAAATACGTCGTTTCCAATCTCTATATATTTGCCACAATCGCAAGCGGGACTGCAATCCACGCTGCACATAGGCTTACCTGTATCGACAAACATTTCGGTATCGGGGCCGCAAGGTCCTACGCCACTTGCTAAAATCCACCAATTATTTTTCTTTGGAAGAAAGAATATTTTGGATTCTGGGATGCCGCATTCGCGCCAGAGATTATAACTTTCTTCATCTCTTGGGGCGTCTTCGTCGCCGGCAAAAACGGAGACTGCAAGGTCTTTTACATCAATATCAAGATATTTTGGACTGGTGAGAAACTCGTAACTCCATGCAATTTGTTCTTTTTTGAAATAGTCCCCTAGGCTCCAATTGCCTAGCATTTCAAAAAAAGTGTTGTGGTGGTCATCTCCTACTTCGTCTATATCGCCTGTGCGCACACATTTTTGGATGTTGACTAATCTTTTGCCTTGAGGGTGAGTTTCGCCCAAAAGATAAGGAACCAAAGGATGCATTCCTGCTGTTGTAAACAAGACAGAAGGGTCATTTTCGGGCAAAAGAGAAGAAGAAGGAATGAAGGCGTGTCCTTTTTCTTTGTGAAAATTTATCCACATTTCGCGAAGTTGTTTTGCTGTTAATTTTTTCATTTTTATTCCTTAATTATGGTTTGGTGGTGAGGGAGGGGGAGCCAGTTCTTCAAGACTTTTTCGTTCACTATTTTCGCCTAAGTCGACAAAAGTGGTTATTTCTGGAATCCATTTTAATTTGACAGTGCCAAGGGCACCGTTTCGATGCTTTGCAATGATGAGTTCAACAACGTTTGGCCCGTCAAGAGATTCGGTGTCGGAATATTTGGCGGGGTTGTATATGAACATAACAATGTCGGCATCCTGTTCGATAGCACCACTTTCGCGCAAGTCACTGAGGACGGGACGATGTTCGTCTTTACGTTTTTCGACGTCTCGTGAGAGCTGGGACAAAAGCAAGATGGGGACTTGCAGTTCCTTGGCGGCTACTTTTAAATTTTTTGTGAGAGAGGCTATTTCCTGCTGGCGATCGGAGATTCTGGTGGGGGCACTCATAAGTTGAAGATAGTCTATCATTACCAAGTCAAGCCCTTTTTCTCTTTTGAGTCTTCGGCATTTACTGAGAATGTCGGTGTAGGAATTAAGCGATGAATCGTCTATGTAGATGTCGGCGGTGGAAAGTTTTTTGTTGCCTTCCCAAAGGCTTTTCCAATCACTTTGGGAGAGTTTGCCACTGAGTGCCTTTTCCATGCTTACTCCGCTGACAGAACAAAGCGTTCGCTGGGTGATTTGTTCACGGGGCATTTCCAGTGAAAAAACTGCGCAGCGTTTCTTGCCTTTGAGAGAAGCATAGTTTACAATGTTCATTGCAAGACTGGTTTTGCCGAAACCGGGACGAGCGGCAAGTAAAATTAGGTCGCTTTTTTGCAGCCCACGGGTGATGCGGTCTAAGTCCGAATAGCCAGTGGAAACTCCAAGAATGCCGCCACCGTTTTTGTCAATTTCTTCAAACTTACTTAAAACGCCACCAAGTGATGAAGTGATTGGTTCAAGATTGGAGCGGTCTTCCTTTTCGGCAATATCGAAAATGGACTTTTCGGCAAATTGAAGAACGTTGCTGTTCTCGCCAGAATAGGCTTCGTCAATAATGTTTTGGCTGGCTCTTATGAGTTTGCGAAGAGTAGAATCGCGCTTGACAATTGAAACATAGTGCTTGGCATTTGCGGCACTGGGAACAACGTTCGTAAGAGTGGTGATATATTCTATGCCTCCAACTTTTTCGAGAAAACCACGCCTTTCAAGTTCATCGGTGAGGGTGACAAAGTCGATAGGTTTGTTTTCTTTATAAATTGCTTGCATACATTGAAAAATGGTCTTGTGAGAGTCGGTGTAAAAATCTATTTCACCCAGAGCTTCCATTATGCCAAGGACAGCGGTATCGTCGAGCAACGAGCAACCGAGAACGGATTGTTCCGCTTCGATGTTGTGTGGAATGGTGCGTGCCAAAGATTTCTTTTTCTCTTTTTCCATTATTTTTTTCTCCTGTTTAATTATCGCCTAAAACGGGCGAGTAGTCAACATTTCTTTTAGTCGCCAAACGGGTCGCGTTCATTTTCGGGCGAGTTTTCGGCTTCTTTTCTGTTGTCTATTCTATTATAAATTATCATGCCAACAAGAAGAGAGGCGAGTGAAATAGCAATGGTGGATAAAACGGCAATTATTGAAGTGAAACCTTGAATCTCTTGACTCATAACATAGCAGAAGATGACTGAGATGACCAGAGCGATCGCCATAACTAAGCCATATCTTTTGATGAGAGTTATAAGATAGGTTTTAGTGTCATAATACATTTTGGGGTTGGGACGTTTGTTTTGGGACATTTATAGACTCCTTTTAGGTTTCGTTTGAATCTTTATTTGAAGGTTCTAGTTGAGTTGTGGTTGTTTGCTTTTTCGCTTTTTTTGTAAAATGAATTATTAGAAATCCGATGGTAAGAGTGAAGACTCCAGCGCCGATTGCGATGACATACCATAAGGTATGATTGGAATAGTTGCGCCAGAGAAGGACTTCGCCAAGAATGTCGCTGCCTAGCGACCAGCTGTGGACAACGCCGTTTTGGACTGATTGCGTTGTGCCGTTGGAATGAAGACGAGCAAAAGGAGTGAAGAACTGAAAGATGAATTGGGCGTCTTCCCCGCTTTCTTCGAGTTCCGTTTGGATGGCGGAAATGAGGGTCGTGCCTGCTGGGAAGGTTTTATAGTCTTCAAGAAGAGTGGGTTCGGCACCGTTATAGGAAAAAGGAAGGCAAGTTTGCAGATATGTGGTCATAAAAGCGTTTTCTGAAAGTTCGAAATCTGTGGGGATGATGGGGACATCTATAAGCATTTGGTAGGTGTCAGAATTAAATTTTATCGAATGAGAGGTTGTGTCAAAAGAGAAAGCAATGGGGCAAAAAAACATCATATAGGCATAGACTGACGTAAAACCGATACTTAAAGTAAGAGAGGACTCTTCATTTGAGAGAAACTGCTGGCGAGAAAGAGAAAAATCGATTTTGCCAGCGAGAAGTTTGAAGTTGTCGTTGTGTAAAAAGATATGATTTAATTTGTCTGTTTCAGCAAAGATATTTAGACTTTCGAAATCGTAAAGATGAGAAAAGAGTGATATTAGATTGGCTTTATAGGCATCGATAAGTTGCGTTGAATATTCTTCGGTAAAGTCGTATATAATCTCTTTTTGCGGTGAAGAAAGTGTGGTGGCATTAAAAGTGAGAGCACTGGAAACATTGCCGTCTTTGCCTTGGGTAGTTTGCAAAATGATGGGGGAGCAACCAAAAAGAGAGAGGGCAAAAGTGGTGCATATGACGAGTGTTGAAATCTTTTTGAGCATAAATTCTCCTTATTTTTGAGAAGATTAGTTATAATTGAAAAGGTTGCCGTAGATTATTTTCTTAAACTTTTCGACATCCATATCAACACAAATGGTGGCATTGTGATGATTTTTTGAGGTGAAGTCACACTCGATATAGCCATATTCAATGGGTGCTTTTTTGTTATATTTTACTTTTATATGTGCCGTTTCCGTTGTGAAAATCTCTGGGTTTGAAAGAAATAGAGTGGCGCAACTGTCGTGGACTGCGGCTCCTAATTCGCCGACGTGATAGTCATTATATTTTAAAAACATTTTGAAAAAAATCTCGCCCACAGCATTCGCGCGTTTTATTTTGAGTTGTTCTTCGGGCGTAAAATAGGCTATATGGCCTAGTTCCATAGGCACCATAACAAGAGGGATGTGACTATTTATGACTATTTGAACTGCTTCGGGATCGAAAGCGATGTTAAATTCGCGGTAAGGCTCTGCGGCATCTTTTTCGTCTTTGCTGCCACCCATAAAAACTATGCGTGAAATCATTTCCTTAGCGTCGGGATAAGTGGTTAAAAGGTTGGCAATGTTTGTGAGTGGGCCAAGGCAAAGAAGGGTGGTGTTTTTGGCCGGATTTTCTTTTAGAAAATAGTATATTGCTTCGGGACTTTTTAAGAAAAAAGGTTTGGTTTTTGGAGTTTTAAAGGTGTAACCGCCGAGCCCTTTTGTCCCTTGTGCTTTTGAGGCATAGACTGCCTGTCGTTTTACTGGTTCGCTGGCTCCTTGGGCGACGGGAATGTTTTTTCCAAAAATCTCGGTTAGTTTCAGTGCATTTTTCACTGTTTCTTCAATGGTCAAATTGCCTGATACTGTGGACAGTAATTTCACTTCAATATCTTCACTGTTTAGGGCGTTCATTATCGCCATTGCGTCGTCGATGCCGGGATCGCAATCGATTATAGTATAGTAATTTTTCACGTTTTATCCTTTTATTTTTTTATGTCATCGTCAAAGGTTTGAAGTTGTTTTTTCTTTGCAATTTCTTTTTTGAGTTCCAACTTTTCCTCCTTGCTCAGAAGTGGTCTCGTTATTTTGAAACCGGCCTCGTATTGGCTGTCTTGCGTGTAGAAAAGTTCTTTGCAATGCCTTTCGACCCGAGTGATGAAGTCTTCGAAAAGAGGAAGTGTGTTTTTGGGAGAAACAAGTTTAAACTGCACAATTTCAGTTTTATTTTTTCTTTTTGTGAGCAGGTTTTGGACATTTATAAGATTTTGGGCTATCTCGACTTTTAAGCCGCCATAGCCATAGAGAAAGCGTCTTTCTTGATTTATTTTAAGAATTATTGTGACTTGCATTTTTTCGAACATTTTGTCTGTATCGAATTGTAGAGTGCTGGTGAACATTGAATTTAGAGCATTGTTTAAAAAAAAGAAATGGCGGGAGAGCGGGTCGTTTGAATTGATTTCGGTTTCTCGCTCGTGGCTACGCAGATTGTCGGAATAATAGAATTCGGGACGGAAAAAACGACGTTTAATTTTGAGTTCGGCTTTGTTTCCAAACACACGGCGTCTTAGAAGCAATTCGTTCTTTTCCAGCATAAATTCTTTGTTATCGTAATAATAATCGGTTAGTTTTCTTTTTTTTGGTTCGTCCATTGTGTAGGTGGTCATTGTCCTGAGCAATTTTATGACCTTTGAAAAAGTTTTATCTTCAAAGACATAATATCGCCTTTCTTTTTTCAAAATATTCATTTAACATTTCTCCACTTTCATTTTAGTTAAAAATAGGTAAAAGAGCAATTAAAATGAAGATGAAGTTTAGTGAGAAGGAAGATTTTGAATAAAAAAGAGTATTTTCGCCAAAATTACTTATAGGAAAAAGGTGGGGAAAAATATGGATTTTGAGAAATCTCTTACGAAAATTAACCTTGCAAGAAGTTTTGCGGGGGAATGCCAGGCAGGGGCGAGATATCAATTTATTGCACAGAAAGCGATGGATGAGGGCAAAAAGAATATTCAAGATTTGGTGAAATCTCTTGCCAAACAGGAGATGGCACATGCAAGGATTTATTGGGATTTAATTGCAAAATATAGCAAAGAAATTCAGAAAAACATTGAGATTAAAGGTGGTTACCCGTTTGAAGATGACAATCTTTTGAATATGATAAAATGGGCAGCAAATACTGAAAAATCGGAGAATACGACTATTTATCCTAGTTTTGCCAAGATTGCGGAAGATGAAGGGTTCGGTGAAGTTGCGGAAAAATTTAAATTGGTGGCGTTGGTGGAACATGACCATTTTATAATTTTAGATGAACTTTATAACAAACTTAAAACGAAGGCGCTTTTTAAAAGTCCTTTGCCGTGTGAATGGAAGTGCGACAAATGTGGGCATTCTCACTTTTCCAAGGAATCGTTTGAAATTTGCCCGCTTTGCGATGCGACTAAATATTATATTTCGCTTGATAAATTGATTAGCGAAAAAAAATAATTTTTATCTTTTATAGTTTTTAAGATTAAACTTTATCAACTTTTTGAGAGAATTTGATTGGTGACAAAACTGACCATTGTGCCAGCACAGAGAAGAGGATAGTAAACTACGCTGCCGAGTGCGGGCAACTTTTCGACATTATCTTTGGAGCAACAGACAAGGACTTCTTGCTCTATGCCCTGTTTTCTTAGTTCAGTCCGAAGCTTTTTGGCAAGAGGGTCGTTAGTTGTTTTGAAGAGATTTTCTACTGCAAAAGCAGGGTTTTTATAACGATTTCCTGTGCCAACGGCAGTGAGAAGCGGGATTTCTTTTTCGTGACAAAATTTTATAATTGCTATTTTTGCTGGGACGTCATCTATGCAATCAAGGACATAATCGACTTTCTTATTTAGTATTTTATCCACATTTTCACAAGTGATTTTTTCGTTTTTGATAGCGACATTACAAAAGGGATTTATTGTCGTAACGCGCTCTTTTGCCGCTTGCGTTTTTTGCATAGAAAGAGTTTGGGTGGTTGCCAAAAGTTGACGATTCATATTTGTTTTTTCGATAATATCGCAATCGACAATGGTAAGCTTTTTGACATTTAGGCGAGCAAACATTTCCAAAACATAGCCGCCCACGCCTCCTAGTCCGAGGATAGCAATGTGGCTGTTTTCAATTTTTTTGGTTTTCTCCCCGAGAACTATTTTTGTGCGTGAAAATTCT
>CAZJEU010000010.1:0-10949 GCA_964545115.1 uncultured Christensenella sp.
CGAAATTCTATCAGATGCCTTAAAAAATCACTATGCAGTCGGCGCTTTTAATTTTGCAAACTTGGAAGTTTTAAAAGCAATTATTATTGCTGCCGAAGTTCAAAATTCTCCCGTCATCTGTCAAGTGTCAGAAGGAGCAATAAATTTTATAGGCGAAAACTTTTTAAAAGATTTTATTAAAACTGCAAGAAAAACTTGCAAAGTGCCAATAAGTTTTCATCTGGACCACGGAAAATCTTTCGAAATGGTAAAAAAAGCAATAAATATTGGTTGCGACTCAGTCATGATTGACGCTTCAATGCTTCCCTTTAAAGACAATGTCAAAATAACCAAAAAAGTGGTTGAATATGCTCATGAGCGCGGAGTTTTTGTAGAAGCGGAGCTGGGTTCTCTTGCTGGCATCGAAGACGATTTAAATATCTCCGACAAAGATAGTTTTTACACAAATCCACTTCAAGCAAAAGAATTTGTCCAAAAAACTAAAGTAGACAGTTTGGCTGTTTCCATTGGAACAAAACACGGTGCCTATAAATTCAGTGGCAATGCTCGCTTGCGTTTTGACATTCTTGATGAAATCGAAAAACAACTTCCTCACACTCCTCTTGTCTTGCATGGTGCTAGCGGTGTGGACAGCGAAGACGTCGCTCGTTTGCTTGAACTTGGCGTAAACATTCAAGGAGCAAAAGGCGTAACCGATGAGATTTTGCGAAAAATCAAATCCACAAATATTTGCAAGATAAACGGCGATACCGACCTTAGAATGTCTTTTCTCATAGGCATCTTGCACAATGTCGAACAAAACAATACCAACCTTGATTATAGAAAGTATCTTGGTGAAGGTATGAGTGAAGTTTCAAAAATCGTTGCCGAAAAGATGGAGATTTACGGCAGTAAAAACAGAGCGGAAAACTTTAAAAAAGACTTCTCCAAAAAAACTAAATAATCAAAACCACAATTAGAAAAATACTTGCAAGCACAGATAAAATAGATAAAATCAACCCAAAAATCCCCAGAGATTTTCTATTCAATCGGATTTGCATAACTCCAAAAACGAAGGCATAAATGGAAAGAATAATTGAAATTAGAATGCCACTAAAAACATAAATAACGAGCATCAAAACGTAAGAAAACCCAAAAAAGTCAATGTTTGTTAAATTAGAAATTAGACAACAGCCTGAAATTACTAGCGCAACTATGGCAAGAGTCAAAGAGATTTTTCCATATTTCGTGATGTTTTTTCGCTCTTCTTCGCCTTTTCCCTTGTCGTTATTATAATCTTCAATAACTTTTCTAAAAAGAAAAAAGCCTGTGACTTTTCCAACAGAATCTTTTTTGTCCATTTGTGAAGAAGAGCAGTCATTCTTTTTTATGTCCATAAAATAAACCTCTTTCTTTATTTTATGCAAATAAGAAAAGAATATTATATGCTGATAATTATACATTATAATAAATATTTATGAATTGGAGCCTACTTCTTTTTTGAAAAGTTTTTCAGCTTTTCCACAAAAAATAGTTTTATTGTCAATACCAGAATAACGGTCACCATCCCGCCGATAAAAACATCTGTAAAAAAATGTGCGCCAGCAACAATTCTTGAAAGAGCAACCGCCAAAGTGTAGACTATCGCAAAAGAGTATAGAAAAGACTTCCACTTTTTTGTGTTAAATTTTGACAGAAAATCGGGCAATAAAATAAGCAAAAAACTGCTTGCTGCCGCACAGGTATGTCCCGACGGGAACGACTTAAAGAAGTCAGAAGCAAATATTGAAACGGAAGCAAATTTGTTATTATTTATCTGAAACCAATATGTATAATATTCAAAATCTGTATGCCCTTCATAGACCATCGCACGATATCTCGCTCTATCAAAAATCAACTTGCTACCTTGCACAATCGCATTAGAAAGAGCCGCCACAATAATCACTGCTAAGGCAAACCCCATTAAAGAAGCAATGGTTCTTTTCTTAAATTTTCCAAAAACAAAAAAAACAAGCATGACAAAAACACAGGAAAAACCAATAATTGAAACTATCCCCCAAAAGCTTTCCAAATAAAGATTAAGCCCAAAGTCGGTGTAGATTGCCATATAATCAATTGTTTTATGAAGTCCATAAAAAGATATTATTCCACTCATAAAACAAATTGTTATGAGCACAATTAAATGCACCCACCTTTTTTGTAAAGGCTCATTATAAAAATAATGAAACAAAACAGCAAGCGCGCATAATAAAATTAAATATAAAATATTTTCTCCGACAGATTCAAAAATGATGGCAAATAAATTCTGTGAAAGATATCTTCCTGCTGTCAAATCAGCCAAACTCTGACTAATTTGCAAATCATAAATTGTTCCAATAACTAAAATTATTGCTAAAATTACAAGCGAAATGGCAAGAGTTATGTAAAAGTTTTTTGTTTTTTTCATAACTTTTCCTTCAAATTTTCTCATTCATTTTCACAGCGACTTCCAAAGCCAGTATGCACATATTCAGATAATCTTTCTCTCGTTGTTTCGCAGTAGATTTTTTAGTTGTCAAAACTTCATCCGACACAGTGCATAAACACAAAGCATTTTTCTTCGCCTCTTTTGCATTAAAATAAAGAGAAGCCGACTCCATTTCCACACCCTTCACCCCTAAGGAAACCATATGTCTGTTTCTGTCAGCATTAGCATAAAAAGTATCCGTGGAAAACAGACTGTCTTGAAAAATTTTAATTCCTTTTTCTTTTGCCACCACTCTCAGTTCCATCAGCAATTTTTTGGAACAAATAAAGGAAGTCTCTCCGCCTTTTTCAAAAATGCCTGAAAAGTTCGTGTCGGTAAAAACTCTTTCTCCCACCAAAATATCGCCAATCACCAGCTTTTTGTCCAAAGAGCCAGTTGTTCCCACCCGAATTATATTTTCCACCCCATAAAAATTAAAAAGTTCATATGAGTATATTCCCATCGAAGCGTTCCCCATTCCTGAAGACATTATAGAAACAGGAACACCCTTATATTTTCCTGTAAAACATAAATTATTTCTCACCTGACTCACAAGTTTTGCACGTTTTAAAAACTTTTTTGCAAATATTTTTGCTCTTAAAGGGTCACCGGGCATTATAACCGTCTTTGCAAGTTGTTCTTTTTTTGCGCCGTTATGCACGGTCGGTGTTTGAAAATCCATAATAAAACCTCATCTCATTTTAATGTCTTAACGAAAAAAAGTCAACATTACTCAATCTATTGTGGATAGTTATTTGTCTTTCTTTTAAAAAAAGATATAATGAAATCATTAAAATGAGAGGAAAAATGTTTATAATTACAATCGACGGCAAGGCGGGCAGCGGAAAATCTACAATCGCACAAAAACTCAGTGAAAGATTAAATATTAAAAAGTTGGACACAGGCGCTATTTACCGAGGGATAACATGTGAATATCTTAATAAATATGCCGACCAAAAACCCAATGAAGAAATCGTTAAAAACTTTATAAAAAATTTGAAAGTTGAAATATTTTTTGAAGAAACCAAGCAGAATGTAGTTGTAAATGGCAAGAACTTCACGTCTATTTTAAGAGAAGAAAAGATAAGTAACGCAACTCCGCTTTTATCTGGCTTCGACACCTTACGTGAAAAGGTTCGGGAAATTCAGCGAAAATTTGCTGCTGAAAATGATTGTATTGTTGAAGGTAGAGATATCGGAAAGGTAGTTTTGCCCAATGCCCAATGCAAATTCTTTTTCACCGCGAGTGCAATTGCTCGGGCAAAACGTCGGTTTGCTCAACTAAAAAATGATTCTACCCGTCCTTCTTTAATCCAAATAAAAACAGACATAGAAAAGCGCGATAAAACAGATGAAAATCGCGAATTTGGCACAATGTCTCCTGCAAAAGATGCGGTAATTATCGATAATTCTTTTTTAACCATCGACCAAACTCTTGACGAATGCGAAAGAATTATAACTCAAAAGAGATTAGCAATAAAATAAAAAGCACGTCTTAATTTGGGTGCGTTTTCTTAATTATCAACTAAATCTCAACTTTTAAAAACGTCTTTTTGCCTTTTTTAAAAAGGACTCCCTTTTGCAATTTAGTCGCATCCACACAAAAATCGATATCTTTAACAATCTCTCCTTCCACGCTTAATCCACCTTGTGCTAAAAGTCTTCTTCCTTCACTCTTCGAAAGACAAAGTCCCGAAGCACACAATAAATCTAAAATATTTACTTTTCCATTTTCCAAACAACTTTTTTCCAAGGTCTTCACCGGAGCATTAGAGTCATCACCTTTATCTCCGAAAAGGCCACTCGAAGCATTTTTTGCTTTCTGCGCTTTTTCTTTTCCATGCACCAAAGTGGTCAATTCAAAAGCTAAGATTTCTTTTGCCTTATTCAAATCTTCACCTTGCCATTTCGCCATCTCTTCAATTTCCTCAATTGGTAAAAAGGTAAGCATTTTCAAGCACTTAATTACATCTGCATCGGCGATATTTCTCCAATATTGATAAAAGTCAAAAGGTGAAGTCCTTTTTTCGTCCAGCCATATAGCGCCACTCGCTGTTTTCCCCATTTTGTTCCCTTCTTTATTCAAAAGCAAAGGAATAGTCATTACTTCGGCGTCTTTTCTGAGTTTCCGTCTGATAAGCTCAGTTCCTGCAAGCATATTTGACCATTGGTCATCTCCACCAAATTGCAGGTTACACCCAAAAGTTTTAAAAAGATGATAAAAGTCATAACTTTGCATAATCATATAGTTAAATTCCAAAAAAGTTAATCCTTTTTCCCACCTTTTTTTATAAGCATCGGCACGAAGCATGTTATTGACAGTGAAATGAGCCCCCACTTCTCTTAAAAGGTCGACATATTTTAATTTTAAAAGCCAATCTGCATTGTTTACGCATATAGCCTTATCGTCAGAAAAATCGATAAACTTTGCAATTTGATTTTTAAAAAGACGACAATTCTCTTCAATTATCTCAGGTGAAAGAAGCGAACGCATCTGCGTCCTGTCACTGGGATCTCCCACGTAGCCCGTTCCACCACCCAAAAGAACAATAGGCTTGTTTCCCTTCATTTGCAATCTTTTCATAAAACATAATTGCACAAAATGCCCCACATGCAACGAGTCAGCCGTAGGGTCAAAGCCAATATAAAAAACAGCCTTTCCATCATTGACTAATTTTCTAATCTTTTCTTCGTCAGTCACTTGTTTAACCAACCCACGAAGTTTTAATTCTTCATAAATATTCATAAAAACCTTCTTTTGCTCAAATTATATCAAAAATAAGTTATATTTCAAATTTTTTATTTTAATTACAAGCTTGATTTTTCATCAGAATTATATAAAACTCTATACTTGTCAATCTTTTCTTGAAGTTCTCTTCCTTGTTTAATGCAAGTTTTCAAAGTCTCTTCTGCATTAAATTTTCCTTTTTCCACCATCAAAATTTCATAATCAAGACTAACCGGTGGCAATTTTGCCAATTCTTTGGCAATCTTATCCCAATCAATCGTGCCAAGCGAGTTCAAAGTGTGGTCATCTTTCTTTCCCATATTGTCATGAAGATGCAACGCCACAAGTTTATCTCCATACTTTGAAAAATAATCAAACCCTTTGTCAAAGCAGTTGTTGTGCCCTGAATCATAACAAAACTTCAAATAGTCGTTTTTAATATTTTGAAAAACTTTTTCAAACAATACTCTATTTCGCGTGTTTTCAATGGCAATCGGAACATTAACTTTTTTGCAAAAAGATAAAATCCTCTCCAATCTCTTTTTCCCAACTTCACTATACTTTCCACTAATATGAGTTACCACACAAGAAAAGTTGTATCGGCTCGCCAACCACAAATCTTTCTTTAATCGGCGCTCTAACCTTCTGCCTGCACGTCCTTCTTCCCAGAAAAGTTTTAAATTTTCATCATGATAGCGCATATGTAAACTAGAAGGCTTCAACCCATACTTCCTAAAAAGTTTAATCTGAGAACGAAAACTCCCATTCTGACAATCCCATTTTTTGTCGGCATTGGTTATAACACAGTCAAATCCGTTATCCTTTATCATCTTTGCCTTTTGCTCTGGAGGCAAGTCAAAACCAAAATAAAAACAAACTCCTATCAATGCAGTCACCTCATATTTTTAAAATTATATCATCTTATGAAAAAAAACAAAATAAAATAATTAACGATGGCAAAATATTGCATAAGCACCCAAATGATGATAAAATTATTTTGCACAAAAGGCAATTTCACTTTGAGGAAGTAAAAATGACAATTGAAATCGGTGAGGAACATTTAAAAAAAGCAAAACAGATTTTATATGACAAATGTTCCAACATAAATATTTCAAAGACAGAACATGCTGTAAAAATTCTAAAAAGCATAAAGATGGACACAAAAACACTTGTTGTCACCTATGCTTTTGTGCCCTTTGTCCACAATCACATTTCTGCAAAGGACGTCCTAGACAATTTTGACGACGAAGTGCTGGAAATGTTAGAGTGCAGTGCCAAAATTCACCGTGTCGAATATAACAACGAAGAACAAGAAGCAGAGAATATCCGCAAATTATATTTTGCCTTAGCCAAAGACATTAGAGTAATTATTATCAAACTTGCCCTTGTCCTTTCCGAATTAAAGATTGAAAAACTCTATTCTATCGAAGACAAACAACGAAAGGCCAAAATGGCACTCGACCTTTTTGCACCACTTGCCGCAAGACTAGGCATTTCTTCTATTAAAAGCGAGATAGAAAACCTGGCTTTTCAAATTTTAGAGCCTTATCAATATCGCAAAATAAAACAAGCTGTCGAGCAAACTTTTGGTGGCTCTAAGGATATGATTGCCGACATCACCCAATATTTAAACAGACTTTTAAAAGAGTTAAACATTGAAGGCGAAGTCTCAGGTAGACAAAAACATTTTTATAGCATTCATCGTAAAATGCAAAACAAAGACGATAAAATTGACAATCTTTTCGACCTAATTGCCTTTCGAGTCATTGTCAAAGACGTCTCTCAATGCTACACTCTGCTAGGTGTAATTCACGCCGACCTTACTCCCATACCCTATCGATTCAAAGACTACATCGCCACTCCGAAATCTAACGGTTATCAATCGCTCCACACCACCGTTTTTTGGAAAGATAAACCCATCGAAGTCCAAATTCGAACAATTGAAATGCACCGTGCCGCAGAGTTTGGTTATTGTGCCCATTGGATGTATAAAGAAAAGAAAAAAGACACCGATTCTTTCGAAGCAAAACTAAGTTGGATAAGAGAACTTTTAGAAAATAGCGAGCACAAGTCTTCCAAAGAACTTATCGCTTCTTTTAAAACAGACATATATTATGGCGAGATTTTTGTCTTGTCGCCACTGGGAAAGGTGGTACATTTACCTGCCGATTCTTCGCCCATAGATTTTGCCTACGCCATTCACAGCGAAGTGGGCAACAAGTGTGTTGGAGCCAAAATAAACGGCAGGATGATGCCTCTCTCCACTCCACTTAACAACGGCGACGTCGTAGAAATTATCACTTCTCAAAACAGCAAAGGTCCTTCAAGAGACTGGCTTTCAATCGCGAAACTTGTTTCCACAAAAACGAAAATCAAACAGTTTTTCAAGCGCGAAATGAAAGAGGAAAATATAAAACTGGGAAAAAATATCTTTGAAAACGCCGTTAAAAATACCGGTGTACTTCCCACAGTTTTACTTAAAAAGGAAAGTCTTGACGAAATTTTTAAAAAATATTCTTTTGAAAATATCGACGAACTTTTCGCTTCTCTTGGCAATGGAAACATTTCCGCAAGAGTTATTGTCAGCAAACTTATGCAAAGATATAGAACAGAAATCAAAGCCCAACAAAAATTAGCAAACTTAAAAACGTTTAGAGAAATTAAAAACGAAAAAGCCGTTTCTGTTAAAGGCGTCAATAATCTAATGATAAAATTGGCTCCCTGTTGCAACCCCATTCCCAACGACGATATTATCGGCTTCATTTCGCAAGGAAGAGGAGTAATTGTTCATCGAACCAGCTGCCCCAACCTTCAAGACTATCAAAAGGAGCGTTTGATTGAGGTAGAATGGGTTGGAAACAACCAAAATGAGTATCATGCCACCTTGTTAATATCTACTGCCTTAGGAGCAAACATCACCTCTCAAATAACTTCAATTTTAAATGAAAATAAAATCTCTCTGTTCAGTCTTATAGTCGAACAAAAAAGAAACGCCTCTGCCCTTCGCATCAGTTTTGGAATTCCCAGCAAAGATCGTTTGTCTGAACTGATAAAAAAGATTCAACAATGCCAAGGCGTAATTGAAATTAAAAGAGTTTAATCTCTCTAAAATAAAAAACTTCTTTCAAAAAAAGAGTTCTTCTTTTCTTTTGTTGATTTATATAGAGAATTTCTATATAATTATAACCATATAATAACTAATTTCTAACAAAAAGTGGAGAGAAAATGGAAGCCTTTGAGAAGCAATATAACGGACAAGAAATTGAAAAGAAAATGCAAAAGTTTTGGCAAGAAAACGGAATATATAAATTTGTCCGTGATAAATCCAAGCCCCTTTTTTCTGTCGACACCCCTCCCCCCACTGTCAATGGCAAACTTCACATTGGTCATATTTTCAGCTATACCCAAGCAGAAATTGCGGCAAGATACAAGCGAATGAATGGATTTAATCTATACTATCCTTTCGGTTTCGACGACAACGGTCTTCCCTCGGAAAGACTCGTTGAACGCGAACATGGTGTAAAAGCTTTCGAAATGTCGCGCAATGAATTCACCAACCTATGCATTGCCACCACTCAAAAATATGAAGAAGAATTTCAATCTCTTTGGCAATCTCTCGGCTTCTCTTGCGATTGGGATTTGAACTATTCCACAATAAGTAAAGAATCTCAAAAAATCTCTCAGAAACTTTTTATTGATTTAGCAAAAGCCAAAAACGCTTATATAAAGGAATCCCCCGTCCTATGGTGCACCGAATGTCACACTTCCATTGCCCAAAGCGAACTTGACCCTAAGGAAACTCACTCCTTTTTTCATTATCTGCCTTTTTTATCAAATGGAAAAATCGTTGAAATTGCCACCACTCGTCCTGAACTTCTCAGCGGAGTCGTCTGTGTTTTTGTAAATCCCAACGACAAACGTTATAAAAAGTTAGTTGGCAAACAAATCACTGTCCCGCTTTATAACTTTGAAGTCCCCATTCTCACCGATGAAAAGGTCGATATTGAAAAGGGCACCGGAGCAGTTATGTGTGCCACTTTTGGCGACTCCACCGACGCCGAATGGTTTGAGAAGCATTCTTTACCTTATAAAGATATCATCCAAACAAATGGAACCATTTCCAAACAAATTGAATATGTCGGCGGACTTTCTGTCCCTGCCGCCAGAGAAAAGATTGTCCAAATTTTAAAAGAAAAAAATCTCCTTCTTCGCAGCGAAAAAATAGAGCATAATGTCTCAGTCCACGAACGATGTGGCACCGAAATCGAGATAATTCCTTCCAGACAATGGTATATTTCTGTTTGTGACCACAAGGAAAGATTGATTGAACTTGGCTCAAAAATTAAGTGGAATCCTGCTCACATGAAAGCACGTTATGAAATTTGGGTAGAGAATTTAAAATGGGACTGGTGCATTTCTCGCCAACGTTATTTTGGCGTGCCTTTTCCCGTTTATTATTGTAAAAAATGTGGCAAAGTTCATTTTGCAAAGGAAGAAGACTTGCCTGTAAATCCCTTGGAAACACCCTTTAAAGGAAAATGCGACTGCGGTTCAGATAAGTTCGAACCAGAAGCTGCCGTGTTAGACACATGGGCAACTTCCTCCATTTCCACTGTGCTAAATCAACAAATTGCCAGCCGTCACGGAGTCGACAAGCAGGACATAACGCCTATGTCACTTCGTGTTCAAGCGCACGAAATCATTCGAACGTGGGCGTTTTATTCCATTGTTCGCAGCATGTTCAAAGAGAACGACATTCCTTGGAAAGAAATGATGATATCGGGCATCGTACTTGCAAAACCGGGCGAAAAAATCAGTAAATCGAAGGAAAATGCTATCCTTTCCCCTCAGGAACTCATCTCTCGCTTGTCTGCCGACTTTGTAAGATATGGCACCGCAAATGTTAAACTAGGCACCGACACCTTTTTTGACGAACAAGATGTCGCCGAAACTTCCAAACGTTTCGTCACCAAACTTTGGAATTCCTGCAAATTTGTTCTTTCTCACCTGCAAGATTTTGATTCAAAAACAATCCCCAAAAAGTTGCTTTCATCCGACAAATGGATAATCGAAAAAACCAACGAAACCATCATCCAAGCAAAAAAGTATTTGGACGATTATGAAATCGGACTTGCAAGAAAAGTAATAGACGACTTTTTTTGGAGTGACCTATGCGATAATTATATCGAAATTGTAAAAGACAGGCTTTACAAACCGCTTGAACGAGGAGTTCAAGAAAGAAAATCAGCACAATATTCCATCTATTATGCCACCCTAAACGTCCTTAAAATGTATGCTATTTATGTTCCTCATCTCACCGAATACATCTATCAAAAAGGCTTTAAAGAGCTGGACGGAGCCAAATCTATCCATCTCACTCAATGGGAAAATCCGCAAAAAATCGATAAAAATATTTTAAAATTCGGCGATGAACTCCTAAAAGCTGTCTTTGATGCTCGAAAATTTAAAACAGAAAAGGCGCTTTCCATGCGCTCTGAAATTGAAGAGGCGACTCTTCATTTCTCAAAAGACACTCTCTCTTTGCATAAAGAAGCCGAGCAGGACTTACTTGCCTGCACCGCCGCCCGCAAAGTCAAATATATCGAGATAAAATAATCTCTTTATAAGTCCTTACCCCATATTCTCTCTATCTTTCATTAAAAACCACTCAGTCGAGTGATTTTTGCTCTATAAGAATTTTAACACTATATAATCATAAGCCTTTTTTCAAATAAT
>CAZJEU010000011.1:0-10947 GCA_964545115.1 uncultured Christensenella sp.
AATTTTTTCAGACAAAATAAGCCTTTTAAGTGCAAAAAGTCCCAGCCCGAGTTCCCTTTTTTTAATTATAATCAATAAAGACATTCAAAAAGGAGAAAAAATGGAAATTAAATATCGAAACTATAACAACGTTCTCTATGTTAAACTTGTTGGCGAATTGGACGAACACACTGCAAAATACACTTCAAAAACGCTCGACGACGTGTTTTTGTCCACCATTTCAAAACAAATCATCATCGACCTTAGCGAAATGGGTTTTATGGATTCCACCGGCATTGGGGTGCTTATCGGCAGATATAAAAAAATGAAAAATAAGGGCGTGAGCATCTTCATAACAAACCCTTCATATCACGCCGAAAAAATTTTCAAACTGACTGGGCTTTATGAAATTATGCCAAAAATATCTTAAAAGGAATGAAAAAATGAGAGAAAAAGAGATAAATAAAATGGAAATTCGCTTCCGTGCACAATCCATAAACGAGAGTTTTGCTCGTGCTTCTGTCGCCGGTTTTTGCTTGCAACTCAACCCTTCGCTGGACGAACTGACCGACATCAAAACTGCTGTGTCAGAGGCCGTGACCAACAGTGTGGTGCATGCTTATGGCAACCTCTCCGCAGGCGACATTGTCATCACAGTAACGCTTTTTGAAAACAGTGTGAAGATTGAAGTGAAGGATTTTGGCGTGGGGATTGAAAATTTTTCACTGGCGAAACAACCTTTCTATACAACTAAACCCGAACAAGAACGTAGCGGAATGGGCTTTACTGTGATGGAAAGTTTTATGGACTCGCTATCTTTGGAAAACAACAAAGAAGGCGGGCTTAAAGTGACGCTTTTGAAGAAATTTGACAACATCGAAAAAAATAAAAAACTTGGGTGAAAATGGTGCTGGAATACAAAAAAACAATAAAGTTGATTTCGCTGGCAAAAAAAGGGAATGAAGAAGCCAAAGATGCACTGATTTTGCACAATTCCCCGCTGGTGAAAAGCATTGTAAAACGATATAAAAACAAAGGCGTCGAATATGACGACCTTTATCAACTCGGTTGCGTCGGGTTTGTAAAAGCTGTGAACAATTTCGACGAAAGTTTCAAAGTGCGTTTTTCCACCTATGCCGTGCCAATGATTGCTGGGGAGATTAAACGATTTTTGCGTGACGACGGCAGTGTAAAAGTCTCTCGCTCAATTAAGGGGCAATATTATCTTATTCAACGTTTTATCGACGAATTCCGTCAAAAAAACGATGCCCCGCCTTCTACAAAAGAGATTTCAAAGCGATTTAACATTGACGAAACCGAACTGATGTTTATTTTAGAATCTTCCAAAATGCCCATCTCGATTTATGACTCGCTTGACAACGAAACTTCTTCGGGACAAATGGTGGTCGACCGTCTTTACAATCAAACGGAGCAAGACGACCTTTTGAATAAGATGGTGCTCTTCGATGCACTCAGAAAATTGGAAAAAAAGGATAAAAAGCTGATTATTCTTCGTTATTTTCGGGACAAAACGCAAAGCGAAGTGGCAAAAATTCTGGGAGTTTCGCAAGTCCAAATAAGCCGTCTTGAAAACAAAATTCTTGCAAAGATGAAAAACAAACTGCGAGATTAAAAATTTTGGGTATTATGAAAGTATTTTAATTCATTATTGATAAAAATCTCTAATAAATGAGCGAGCGGAGTGTGAAAGAAGAGTGGAAAGCAAGCAAAGAGCAAGTAAAACGTAGTGAATGGAGTGAGTATGGAAAATGAACGGAGTATAGACAGAGTATAACCAAAATATGGGCGAAAGATGAAAAATATAGGTGAACTTTGAGTAGGATACGGACAGAATATGGGCAAAATAGAAGCAACGAACGAAATATAAACGGAAAACGAAGTGTGAATAAAAAGTGAGTGAAGAATAGACAAAGAATGGGCTGAGAGTATGCGTAGTATAAACGAAATGTAGGTGAGTGGAGTATTGTTTGATTTGTCAAACAATACTGCCCAACTCTCAAAACGATTTTTTGAGAGTTGGGTTTGCCGACAGAGTCGGCAAGCCACTCCCTAATAAAACTTATTGCAAGTAACTTTTACCAGAGTTAAATCTGCTGTCTCTATCGGCAAGCCGCTCGCTTTGTAATCTCTTCTCAAACAAAAAAACAGTTAAAAACTTACTATTTTTCTATTTTTAACCACTTTTTACACATTTTTTAAAACAAAAGTCTTTTTGGTGGAGATAAGCGGTCTCGAACCGCTGACCTTTTGAATGCCATTCAAACGCTCTACCAACTGAGCTATACCCCCACGGACAAGATATTATACCCTGTCACAAACATTTTTGCAAGGCTATTTTCGCCTTTTATTCGTCGTCTTCTTCGTCCAATTCCACATTGTGATAAACCGTTTGCACATCGTCCAATTCTTCCAGCATATTCAAAAGTTTTTTCAAACTTTCCTGATGTTCTTTGGATAGTTTCATCGGAGTTTGCGCCGCAGTCATCACTCCGCTGGACAAAAAGCTCACTCCTTTGCTTTCCAAAAACTCTTTTGTTGCTGAAAAATTGGATGGTTCAGTTACGATTTCAAACACATCGCCATCATCGATAATGTCTTCGACATCCGTTTCAAGGCTCAGTTCCAACAATTTTTCTTCATTCATTTCTGCTGTCTTTTCCACTGTCAAAACGCCTTTGTTTTCAAACAGATAATTTACACTTCCCGTCGTGCCGAGATTGCCACCAAACTTGTCAAAAGCATGACGAACATCGCCTGCCGTGCGATTTTTGTTGTCGGTAAGACAGTTTACAATCAAGGCACTTCCACCTGCGCCATAGCCTTCATAAGTAATCTCTTCAAAGTTCACATTCAACAGTTCGCCACTTGCCTTTTTGATGCTTCGAGTGATGTTTTCATTTGGCATATTGTTCTGTTTCGCCTTTGAAATAGCATCCCGCAACCGTGCATTGGAAGTGGGGTCGGCGCCACCAAATTTCACAGCAACGGCAATTTCTCTGCCAATTTTAGTGAAAATTTTGCCACGTGCGCTGTCCATCTTAGTTTTTGTCGCTTGAATATTGTGCCATTTTGAATGTCCTGCCATTTTAGTTTACCTCCCCTAAACTTTCATAAATTCTTTTCATTTCGTTGGCGTCTTCCGCCTGAGTTCCGCGCGATTCGCAGATGATTGTTGGCTGCAATTTATGTTTTTTAAGCACTCTTGCTAGCGGTTCAAACTCTGGACCATATTCTTTGTCTTCAAAAGTTAAGTGCCTTATTTCACCTTTGCCACCATATTCAATTTTTGAAAAATGTATATGGACATTTTCCATTTTCTTTCTGCCAATTTTATCAAACAAAAATTGAAAGATTTTGTCATAATCTTCTTCTCTGTCCAACTTGCCGCCCATAAGCGAATTGATATGACCAAAATCTAGCGTAGGAGTAAGATAAGGCGCATAAGTGCAAAGTTCTCCCACTTCTTCATAAGTGCCCAACTGTTGACTTTTCCCCATCGTTTCGGGACAAAGATAAAAGTCAAAACCAAGGTTTTCTTTGTCAATTCGCTCCACCAGTTTTTTCATATTCTTTTTTAAAATATCAAAAGCCACCACTCTGCTCATCCCACCACAAGTGCCGGGATGGAAAACACATTTTCTCCCGCCCATAATTTTAAGATATTTAAGACTGGTGATAATGTAATTGAAAGATTTTTCAATCATCGCGTCATCTGGATTGGCAAGATTTATGTAATAAGGCGCGTGCACAGAGAGTTCGATATCGTTTTCTTTGCACTTTTCGCCGAGAGTTTTTGCCATAAATTCACTTATCGAAAACCCTCTTGTAAAAGAATATTCATACGCATTAAGTCCCCTATTTTTCAGCCAAGCCGGCGCATCAAGGCTGGTTTTAAATCCTTGGTCTTTAAACAAATCCGCATTCCCCGAAGGTCCAAATCTAATCATATTTTTCTCCTTTATCACACAAAATAAGTGGTTATTTTAAGGCTATCATCTTCCACCTTTCCCAAGCCGACAATCTCGTTTTCACACCATACACAAACTTCATAAGACGGTCTTTTACCCCTGTTTAATTCGATTTTCGTACCATTTCTTAATTTCTGAAAATTTTCTGTGTCCACTTCAACTTTTTCAAAATCGGTTAAAATGTCCTTTAAAGAGATTAAATTCTCAGCGATATTTTCTTTTGTCAGCGTTTCAAAGCTCACCGCTCGTTTTAAAGAAAAGTTGCCCGTCTTCGTCCTTCTCAAATTGCTCATTGTGCCAACGCTTCCCACCGCTTTTGCCAAGTCTCTTGCAAGCGAACGAATGTAGGTACCAGCGGAACATTCAATTTCAAATTCAAAAGTTTTGTCATCAATTTTTTTTAAAACTTCAAACGAAAAAATCTCAATCTCTTTGGGCGAAAGGTTCACTTCCAACCCTTGTCTTGCAAGGTCATAAGCCTTTTTGCCTGCAATCTTTTTTGCGGAAAAGACCGGTGGAAGTTGCATAATCTTGCCCAAAAAGTGCTCTTTTATGGCTGTTTTTAACTGTTTTTCGCTTGGAAGTTGGCTGCTTTTCTTTTCAATTTCGCCTTCCATATCAAGTGTCGTGGTTTGGAAGCCGAAAGTAAATTCGGCGAGATAAGTTTTTCTTTTTTTCAAAAAATGTTCAAAAAGTCTGGTTGCTTTGCCGATGCATACTGGAAGCACACCTGTCGCCAGCGGGTCGAGCGTGCCAAAGTGCCCCGTTCGTTTTTCGCCCGACAATCTTTTTATCACTTTGACGACTTCGCCCGAAGAAATTCCCTTTGGTTTGTCGACAACAATCACTCCCGTCATTTTTCCAACTCTTCCTTACATTCAGTCAAAATCTTTTCAATTCCCTCTTGTAGCTCACCCTCATATGTAGCCCCTGCCGCGCGAATATGCCCTCCTCCGCCAAACTTTTCGGCAATATTGCAAACATTCACGAATTTGTTTGAACGAAAACTCAGAGTAAAAATGTTTTTTTCTTTCTCGATAATTCTCACACGAATCTCATTGCCATCAATGCCATCTAGAAATTGGAAAAGCACGCTCTCGTGACAAATTTTACTAAACTTTTTGTAACTTCGATGGTCGAAAAGGGTGATGAAAACTTTTCCACGCAGATATTGCTGAGTGTTTCTTACCGCAGTTTTTAAAAATCTCAGATAATTTCGTGGTTTAAATTTGAACATATTATAGTTCGCATCTTCAAGATTAAAGTTATATGCAATGAGTTCGCTTGCATTTTGGTGACTTTTTAAAGTGGTGTTTGGATGGACGAAACAACCCGTGTCGCTGGATAGTCCGGCGTAAAGATTGAGTGCCAAAGTGCGGTCAAGCTTCACTTTCATAACTTTAAAAAGTTCATATAAAAGGTCGCAGGTGCTGGGCGAAGTGGTGTCCACACATTCGACATCAAACGAATAAGCATCGCGCGGCTGATGATGGTCGATAATCGCCTTTATTTTTGCACGGTCGAAAGAGGTAGCATATCGTCCAATTCTATCCAAAGTGTTGCAATCCATCATAATGCAAACGTCTGCCGTTTCAATCAACTTTTCATCTTTTTCCAGACGAACTTTTAAAAAAGAAATGTTTCGCGGCACTTCTCCGTCGCAAAACATAAAAACTTTTTTACGCATTTTTTTCAAAACTTTGCCCAGCGCATTCATCGACCCCAATGCATCAGCATCGGGATTTATATGACAAAAAAGTGCAAAAGATTGGTTATTTTGGATTAAATTTATTATATTTTCCATAACATCCCTTTTCTTGCTTTACTTCTGATGTTCGTCTGCATGCAACTTTTTGAGAATATTTTCAACATTTTGCCCCAATTCTTCGCTTTTACTAAGACGAAAGTCCAACGTGGGCAACACTCTATATTCTATGCGCGTCCCCAACCTTTGACGAATGAATCCACTGGCATTTTGAATGGCTTCGATGGCAAGTTTGTCATCTTCTCCACCAAAAACACTAACAAAGACTCGGGCATTTTTCAGGTCAGGCGACACCGAGACGCTAGTCACCGTCACCATTTTATCTTTCAGTCGTGGGTCGTTGAGTTCATAAAGAATCTCCGCCAAGTTTTTTTGAATAGAAGCATTTGCTTTTTCCAATCTAAAACTCATTTTTTCTCCTAATTTTGTTCTAAATTCTAAGTTTTTAACTTAATCTTTTATCTGTTCTTTCACCACACATTCCAAAATGTCATCCACTTCAATGTCATTGAAACCTTCAATCTTTATGCCGCATTCATAGCCGGATGCCACTTCTTTAACATCGTTTTTCTCGCGTTTGAGCGTGGCGATTTTGCCTTCGAAAAGAGTGTTGTCTCCTCGCAGAACTCTGACAGTGCTGTTTCGCACAATCTTGCCGTCAAGGACGTAACAACCAGCAATCGTTCCAATGGCGCTGATTTTAAACAACGCCCGCACTTGCGCATGTCCCGACACAACTTCTTGAAACTTGGGCGCCATCATACCTTTTATAACCGCTTCGATGTCTTCAATTGCTTTATAAATAATGTCAAATTGCTTGATTTCCACTTTATTTTGTTTGGCAAAATTAGAGATTTTAGCCAACATTTTTGTATTAAACGAGATTATTGTTGCCTTTGACACACTGGCAAGACGCACATCATTTTCACTGATGTTCCCCACGCCCGAAGCCACGATTTCTACAGCCACTTCTTCGTTCCTAACTTCACTCAGATTTTGCCTTAATGCCTCTGCGCTGCCTTGGGTGTCTGCCTTGATTATTAGGTTCAAAATCTTTTTATCTTCTTGTTTGGGGGTCGCCAAAAATTCGTCCAGACTCTTTGCCGCACCGCTTTCAATCTTGTCTTGCGCCATCTTAATTTTGCGTTCTTCAATGACGCTTTTGCTAAATTTCTCGTTAACCACTTGCAGTGAATCGCCAGCGTTCGGCACACTATCCAACCCCAACACGGACACCGGAGTGGAAGGACCTGCTTTGGAAATAAGCTTGCCTTTGTCGTCTATGAGCGCCCGCACTTTGCCCAGAGCGAACCCCGACACCACACTATCGCCGATTCTTAGAGTGCCATTTTGAACAATAATATTCGCAATGGGACCACGTGCTTTGTCCAAAGTCGCTTCAATCACAGTGCCCACTGCTTTGCGTTTACTGTTGCATTTGAGTTCCTGAATTTCCGCCACCAGCAAAATGGTTTCCAGCAGTTTGTCTATTCCCGCACCGGTCACCGAAGACACGGGCACAACAATGGCTTCGCCGCCCCATTCTTCCACCAGCACTTCTTGCTCTGCCAGTTGGTTTTTAACTCGTTCAATATCGATATTTTGCTTATCAATTTTCGTAATTGCCACAATCATCGGCACTTTTGCCTTCTTAATTTCTTTGATTGCTTCAATAGTTTGCACTTTCACACCGTCATCTCCGGCGACAATCAAAATTGCCACGTCGGTGATTTCGGTGCCACGCTTTCGCATATTGATAAAGGCTTCGTGCCCGGGCGTATCAACAAAAGTTATGTGTTCCCCTTTCCAGTTGATTGAATAAGCCCCTATCTTTTGCGTAATGCCACCCGCTTCGCCCTTGGTGACGTTGGTCTGGCGAATATAATCGAGAAGCGATGTTTTGCCGTGGTCGACGTGCCCAACAATGGTCACAATGGGAGCGCGCTTTTCGTGGTTGGTGCCGTCGTCATATTTGGCATGTTCTTTCAATTTTTCTTCAAAGGTTTTTTCCAATTTAAGTTCAAGCGTCACGCCCATCTCGCTGGAAACAAGTTCCGCCGTGGGAAAGTCTATGGTGCTGTTTATGGTGGTCATCACGCCAAGCACCATCAGTTGTTTGATAATTTCTGTGGCAGGTTTGCCTATTTTTTCGGAAAGAATTTTTACTGTCAAGTTGGGCGTTGTGATGACAGCGTTTGAAACAGGAGCGCTGAAAACTTGTTCCATCTCCACTTTTGGTTTTTTAAGTCGCAATTTTCGTGCAACCATTCGCTCTTCGATGCTCTGCTCTTCAATCAAACCGCGTCTGATAAAAAACTTTCTGGTCTGCCTTCTGTCATCATCGCCGCTGCGATAGGTGGAACGTTTTTTGTTGGAATTATCTCGTTCCTTAGAGGCAAAAACGGAAGAAGCCGAAGCAAGCGAATCGGTTCTGCGTGGCATTATGCCCGAAAGCCCCCGATTGCCATCTGTTGCGGAACCACCTGCGCCACTTGGCGAAAATGGCCTGCGCGGAGCATAGGAAGACGCTCCTTGTCGAGAGCCTTCTTGCCTAAAATTATTGTATGGCTTGGGCGAAGCACTGCCTGAACGGTTGGGAGCTCCTGCGGAATTTTGTGAAAAACTACGGTTGTTGGGTGAACCAAAAGGTCTTTCGTTGTATGTCTTTGCCCTATCAAAATTATTATATGGTCTGGGCGCCGAGCTTTGAGAGTTCGGGGTGGAAGTTCTTTCACTCTTAAAAGTAGACTTATTTTCAAAGCTTTGTCTTTTCTCAGCAAAAGGTTTGTCTTGTAGAGAGACTCTCTCCCCTTCTTTGCTTAAAGATGGTTTTTGACTGCTTTCCTGCTCTGTTTGAGAGGGAGCAAGCGGCTTTTCTTGCAAAGATTTTTCTTCCTTTTCTTTGCCTTTTGAAAGCAGTTCGGCAAAAGATTTTTCATCTTCACTTTGCTTTTGAGAACGCATCATCTCTGCCTGATTTTTGATGGCTTCTTGTCTAAATTTCTCTTCTTCTTGTCTTTGCAAAGTTGTCAGTTGTTCCCTTACACTTGCCATCACATTCAATGCTTGTTGCTTTGCCCTTTTCACTTGCTGAAAAAGAGAAGGCACCAGTCCGCTCTCGTTCATCTGCCCCAGTTGTTTAATGTTGTCGATATTTTGTTTTTCTTTTTTTTCAATCTTGCTCAAAAGAGTTCTCTCCCTATAATTTTTGTCTTAGTTTTTCACTGACGCTTCCCTCCACATTACACTTAAACGCTCTGTTAAGTGATTTTTGTTTTATACATTTTTCGATGCATTTTTCGCTTTTGCAAACATACACTCCTCTGCCGCCTGCTTTGCCTTTTTCGTCCATTTCCACATTGCCAAGTTGATTTTTAACAAGTCGGAAAAGTTCAGGTTTTTCTTTCATCTCTCGGCAAGCAATGCACATTCTTTTAGGAATTCTTTTTGCCAAAATGCCACCTCTTTTAGTTTTCGTTAGGATTTTCGTTTTCAGTCATTATATTTTCATTTTCAGTCGTCAAAATTTTCTCTTCGGTTGATAAATTTTCGTTTTCAACCATCAAGTTTTCATTCTGTGGCATCAAACTCTCGTTTTCCATTTTAAACAAAAGTTCGCCGTCCAGTTGTTTAGCAATGCTCTCGGGTTTAACGTCGATTTTCCAGCCCGTCAGGCGCACTGCAAGCCGAACGTTTTGCCCGCCTTTACCGATTGCAAGTGAGAGTTTGTCATCTGGCACAACGGCACGTGCGTAGTTGTTTCCTTCCAACGAATAAACGCTCAGCACTTTCGCAGGGTTCAATGCTTTGGCGATGTATTCCAGCGGATTTTCACAATATTCTATTATATCAATTTTTTCACCGTTTAATTCACTGATGATGGCATTGATGCGCATTCCTCTGTTGCCCACACAAGCGCCCACTGCATCAAGATTAGGGTTGCTGGTATAAATAGCCATCTTTGTCCTATATCCCGGCTCTCGAACAATGTTTTTCACTTCAATTTCGCCGCTTTTAATCTCTGGCACTTCCAGTTCAAACAACTTTTTAACAAAGCCGGCATTACTCCTTGAAACTTGCACGAAGGTGTCACGAGAGTTGTCTTTAATGTTTTTTACAAACACTTTAATGCGGTCGCCAATGGCATAATTTTCGTTTGGAATTTGGTCATTTTCCTGCATCACACCTTCCATCTGACTGCCCGGCAGTTCGACATAGACAATGCCTCGGTCAATACGTCTGATAACACCGCTAACCAGTTCGTTTTGTTTTTCGGACAACTCGTCCAGCGCCACTTGATACTCCGCTTCACGCAATTTTTGAAGCACCACCTGCTTGGCAATCTGTGCAGCGATGCGACCGAAATCTTTGGGAGTGACTTCCTGAGAAATCTCATCCCCCACTTTATAGGTTGCTTTCAATTTTTGAGCGTCTTCCAAAGCTACTTCTTTATCTGGGTCTTCCACTTCGTCCACCACAGTTTTGTAGCTATAAACTTTTATTGTGCTTTTTTCGGGATTGAGTTTCACACTCGCTTTCATCGCTTCGCCAAAGTCCTTTTTATAGGCGGAAGTAAGCGCTGTTTCCAGTGCAGAAACAAACTTCTCCTTATTTATTTTCTTTTCCTTTTCAAGGTCGTCCAGTGCTATGAAAAAATCTTTATTTACCATTTTTGTTCTCCTGTTTTTTATATTTGGATGAAAACTTTGCATCCAGCAATGTCACGTCTTAAAATTTCCACTGTCTTTTCTTTAAAATTTTCGTTTTCCACTACAATTTTTTCTTTGTCGAAAGCAAGCAGTTTCCCCACAATTTTCTTTTCGCCAAACATAGGTTTGAAAAAAGAAATTTCTAGAAGATTATTTAAGAAATGATTAAAATCTTTGTCGGTCGAAAGTGCTCTGTCCAGCCCCAGCGAAGACACGTTCAAAATGTAAGGCTGGTCCTTGGTGGGGTTTAGGTCATCCAACACTTCATCTGCCATCCGATGCACTTTTTCGCAGTCTTGAATGGTCACTGCACCGTTCTTTTTAGTGAGAAAGAGAGTGAGATTCATTCCGTTTTGCTTTTTTGCAAAAGTCACTTCAAAAAGTTCCAATCCCATTTCTTTCACTTTTGAGGCAAGCGCTTTTTCGACAATCAAAGAAGTTTTTTCTTTCATTATTTTTAATAACTCCTTTTACAACAATTAAGAGTGGCAAGCACCACTCTTAA
>CAZJEU010000012.1:0-10896 GCA_964545115.1 uncultured Christensenella sp.
GCTCCAGCTTTGGGGCGGGAGTTTTCTGCTCTTTCTGGACAGGTGGCTGATGCGGAGTGGTGGGTTTTACGCCTTTTTTGGTTTTAGGTTTTTTTGCCATTTGACTCTTCCCTTTAAGACTATTTTGTTTCTTTATGTGTGGTGGTCTTTCTGCAAAACTTGCAATATTTTTTAAGTTCAATGCGGTCGGGGTCGTTCTTTTTGTTTTTATAGGTGTCGTAGTTTCGCTGCTTGCATTCGGTGCAGGCGAGATTGATTCTTTCTCTCATTTGACTGTCCTTTCATCAAAAAATTAACACCCCAAGCGGGGATGTTAAATATTTATAGCACAGACAAGGGGTGGCGTCAAGTGTTTTTTAAAAAAGTCGAGGAGAGATTTTTCGCTTTATCGCTGTTATTTTGTGGATTTTTGCAGTTGGTCTTCATCGAGAGCAAGTGATTCCTTTTCATAGTCTATCAATCGGTCGATGTATGGTTTTTCGTAATAATTTATGCCTTCAAAAGATTGGAGTGGGACTCCGCCGTCTGTCGTTTTTAACGTTGTGTAATTTCTAAGGGCAGGATTTAAGTTTTCTTCTAAAATCTTTGGGGCATATTTGCGCACTTTGGGGAAAAGCATATAGGCGGCGATGAGGGCAGGATTGAATTTTATTTCCCATTTTTCGGCTTTTTTGTCGTTGTTTGGAAGGCACATAAGGCTTCGTACCCAGACGGTGCCGTCTTTTCGTTTTTTAATTCGCCAGTCGCCTTCTTTGAGATCGGGATATTTCCCTGATTTTTTGAAATTTTCCATAGTAAGAAAAATTTCGTCGACAATGTAGATGGTGCATTCGACACTTCTTTCTTCATCGTTTGAGTAGGCGATTAGGGCGCCGTAGACATAGTCGTTGGCTTTGACTCGGCTGAGAGCAAATTTAAGGTAATCTTGAAACTTCTCTTTTTGCGTTTCGTTAAGTTCATCACTTATATACATTTTGCTTCTCCTTTTTGCTTTGGTTATTTAATTCCCGACTGCTTTTGAAATTGATCTCTCATATAGGCTCTTTGTTGTATTTTACGCAATTGATTCAGCCCTTCGTATGAAGACAAAGGATGCGCGATTAGACTGAAAGTTTCGTATTCATATAATTCGGGGCTGAAAGATTCAAGAGGAATCTTTGGAGCATATCTTCGGATTCTCGGGTAAAACATATATGCTGCGAAAAGCTTGGGATCCAATTTTTTGCGTTCAACAAGATAAGATTTCTTTTCAGTTTCTGCCAAGGGCATATATACAAGACCTTTCACCAAGACTCTGCCGTCTTCGTAGATAATTTGACGAGGGGTTTCATAGTCGTCATCCAGAGGACGCCTGCCTGAATTTTCGAAAGATTTGATGCTGTCAAACATTTCTTCGACGTGGTAGATATCTCCGTGGATGCTTACGACGTCTCCGTTGTGGACTGCTAAGGTGGAAAATGATTCGGGGAGCGAGACTTTTATTCTTTTATGGACTTCGACAACATAGTTTATGAAGTCATCCATTTCTTTTCCTTTTAACTCGTTGCTTACATACATAATGCACCTCCGTTAAAAAATTATATCACATTCTTTCCGTTTGTAAAGAGTGAGATTGAAAAAAGAAGTTAATGAGTTAAATTAAATTCTTGTTCAGATGCTGGGTTTTGAGATTGATTTTTACTCAACTCTTCGGAAATGGTGCTTTCTTTTAGATTTTGTTCTTGTTCGGAAAGACTTTTTATAGGAGTTTTTAGTTGATTTTCGCCAAAAGTTGGATTTTTGCCAGCTTGCAAGTAAAAGTTTTGTTCTTCGTAGGTGCTTCTGCTGGAAAACTTGTCTGCACGCGCCTGAATGGTTGTTGTAATAGGTAAGACTTGGGGTTGTTGTGGTGCGGTTTGAGCATGGCGGATGGAAGGAGTGGGGGAAATGGGCTTTTGTGCTGGAATGATTTTCTCTTTTGCATCAGGAGTTTCGATTGGAGAATTTTCTTTGGATAAAGAAGAGGTTTGGGTGGATGATTTGTGAGAAGAATAGGGTGCTCCGACAACTCCGAGTTCTGAAAAACGAGTAAAAAGCGGACTCTGCTTTTCTTCTGATTTTTGTGTTTTAGGAATGAAAGAAGGGGCACTTTTGGCCTTTTCTTCTTTCTTTTTTGCTACTTCTGGTTTTTTTATTGCAGGCTTTGAAAAAGAGGGGGCGCTTTTGGCTATGGATGGCTTGGAAAGTTCGGGTTGTTTTGCAATTATTTTTGGTGAAGGTTTAGGCATTGGTTTAGTGGCAATTTTTGGTTTCGATTTAACGCTCACTGCCGCTTTTGGTTTGGAAGCAACTTTTGCTTTTGGTTTTGGTGCCGCTTTGGAAGGAGCTTTTACAACTTTTTTGGCAGAGTTTGGTTTTGGAGAACTACTCGGACTTTTTGCAGGTGCTTTTTGCATCAATGCTCCTTTCAGCGTTTGAGATGATGCGGGTAAAATGGTTTTTGCGGCAGAAGTGGTTGCTGCAATCGGCTTTTTCGCAAGGCTAAATGCTACTTTATCGACGATTTCTGTTGCTGGAGATTGTGTTTTTTTAGCGTCTAAATTTGAGATTGCTTTTTGCTTAACAGCACTTTTAGTGAGAGTCTTTTTAAGAATAAGACGATCGTAAAATTCTCTGACAACATTTCTGTTTGAGGCCAACTCGGGAGATTCTTTTTTGACTTGTTGAGAAGAATCTTTTATCTTTTCGCTTTGTGTGAGTTTGGATAGATTATGGTCTTTTACGGCGCTGGTCGCAACGGTAAGAACATAGTCTTTATCAATCTTTTTGTGGGCATTTTCCAGCTGTTTTTCTACGTCTTTATTTCGCGCGTTTAGAACTTTTAGATAGACTTCTTTTGTGGGAAAGTTTTCTTTGTCTTGTGGAGTTGTCGATATGTCGAGAGCGGAAAGAAGCACTTCGTTTATGGCTTTTTTATATTTCTCGCTGCTGTCGATTTCAAAAATTTCGGGGCGTTCTTTTAGGCGCAACATAAATGTGTCTAATACTTTTTTGCCATAGTCACCACCGTCTTTGAGAAAGGCTATCATTTCGGCAAAAACATCTGATTCTTCTTCCTGCGTGGCTTCCACAAGTTCTTTGGAGAGCAGTGAAAGATAAATTTTGCGAACAAGAATGTTTTGGTATTCAAAAATGAAAAAGGCTTCGTTTTGTTGATTTTGGTCATCGTCATTTTCGTAGATATGAAAGATGGCAAAAATATTTTCTGTTTTAAGGGCATTCATTTTGCCCAGAGCAAGAGCATCGATGACTTCTTCATACACTTCCACATAATTGCCCAGTTCACGAGTGACTGTTTCGACAAGATAAAGCACCGCTTCGTTTTGCGAAATGGTGAGAGTGAAGAAAAGTTCTCCAAAAATGGGAATGATTGTTTTTAAATCAAAGACCTTTTTATCTTGGGTTTCAGAAAAGTGGTAGATAAATTTGGGTATATTTATGAGTTCAAAACGAATGTCGGGCAAAAAAACGTAATTGCCAAAGTTGTCGTAACTGCCAAGACGAGTGTTTTCGATGATGTCACGGTTTTGTTCTAATTTGCAAAGAGCTATGATGTCGGGGTCACTGAGATTTTCGCCATTTTTGCGCAAATAGATGTTTTGTTCCTTTTCCATCTACCTTTCTCCTTTATAACACCATAATAGCATAAAACGCTGTTAAATATCAATGTTTTCAAACTTTTTTCTTTGGTCTTCGAGAATGAGGGCTTGGAGAAGATCGCTAATGTTTCCGTCCATAAAATCAAGCAGGTTGTATGCGGTGAAAGCTATGCGATGGTCGGTGATGCGACCTTGGGGGAAATTGTAGGTTCGGATGCGTTCGTTGCGGCTGCCTGTGCCGACTTGGGTGCGACGATTGTCATCGTATTCTTTATTCTTTTGGCTTTGATAAAAATCGTGAAGTTTTGATTTTAAAATCATCATTGCTTTTTCGCGATTTTTAAGTTGGCTACGTTCGTCCTGACAGGTGACGACAATGCCTGTGGGAAGGTGTGTAAGGCGAATGGCGGAATCTGTTTTATTGACGTGTTGTCCGCCGGCACCACTGCTTCGGTAGGTGTCTGTGCGAAGGTCTTTGTCGGAAATCTCAAACTCCACTTCTTCCATTTCTGGTAAAACGGCAACTGTGACGGTGGAAGTGTGAACTCTGCCTTGACTCTCTGTTTCGGGGACACGTTGGACACGATGGACACCGCTTTCGTATTTAAGTTTGCTGTATGCTCCGTTGCCTTTGATTTGAAAGATAACTTCTTTAAATCCACCAATTTCGTTTTCGCTGGAACTGAGTTTTTCGAATTTGAAACGTTGTTTTTCGGCATACATCATATACATTCGGGTAAGGTCAGAAGCAAAAAGAGAGGCTTCGTCTCCGCCGGTGCCGGCACGAATCTCGATGATAACGTTTTTGTCGTCGCTGTCATCTTTTGGCAAAAGAAGCGTTTGAAGAGTTTTTGTCAAGGTGCTTTTTTCGACTTGTTTTTTTTCTATCTCTTCTAAAAGAAAGGCTTTCATTTCTTCATCTTTTTCTGTGTTTAAAAGGTGATGGGTAGAAGAGATTTCTTTTTCACAAATTTGGAATTGATTATATTTTTCGGTGATTTCTTCAAGAGAATTTCGTTCTTTGACAAGTTTTTGCCAAAGGCGATTGTCAGCAATTATGGCAGGGTCTATGACCTGTGCGGTGAGCTCTTCAAATTTTTTTTGTATATCATTTAGTTTATCTATCATAATTTCCTCGTTTTACTTCCACCACACGATCTAAACCAGAATAGTCTTTAAAAAAAGTCGTTTTAAAGCCTTTTTCTTTAAAAATTTGTTCTACGGCAGGTTTCTGGGAAAACCCGATTTCTAGAAAGAGATTGCCGTCTTTTGCTAAAAACTTATCTGCATTTTTAGCGATTTTTCTGTAAAAGTCCAAGCCGTCTGAACCTCCGTCGAGCGCCAAAAGTGGGTCGTATTTTGTGACTGAGATAGATAGTTTTGGAATAATATTTGTTTCTATATATGGCGGATTGCAGGTAATTATATCAAACTTTTGGCAAGTTTTCAACTGTGAAAAAAGATTGCTTTTGATAATTTTGGCGTTTTTTATGTCTAATAATTTTTTATTTTTGCGGGCGACTGTAAGTGCTTTGGGGCTGACGTCGCTGAGAGTGAGTGTTGCTTGGGGGCAATGTTTCGCTAGTGTAAGTCCGATGCAGCCGCTGCCACAACACAAATCGAGAATGGCTAGATTGCTTTCACTCTCTTTGATAAGTTTTCTCTGAGCAAGATTAAGCGCTTTTTGACACAAAAGTTCTGTTTCGGGACGAGGCGCAAGAACGTTTTTGTTGATAAAAAAATTGATGCCAAAAAAGTTTTGATGTTTAAAAATCTTGTTTAATGGTTCTCCTTTCAAACGGCGGGAGAGTGCTTTTTGTATTTTTTTAATTTCTTTTGGATTGAAGGTCTTTTTAGAAAAGAACTCTTTGGGAGAAAGATTGAGTGCAAGTTGACATAGTAAAATCTCTTCGCCGTGCGAAAGGTCGGGACAGTTTTTCATTTTAGTTTTGAGAGTGTTTATTAAAGAAATTTTACTAATCATTTTTTGTCTTTAAAGGAGATTTTTCTTTTAAAAAAGTGATGACGTCGGTATAGACATTTGAACGAATGGGCTCGTTGATAATTTCGTGGCGGGCGCCGTCGTAAAGTTTTAGACGGACGTCTTTTATTCCGAGGGAAAGATAAAAATTGTGTAACTTTTGGACACTTTTTCCGCTGCTTCCGACGGGGTCTTCTTTGCCGGCGATGAGAAGAAGTGGTTTGTTTTTGGCTATGGATTCTGTGAGTTTTTTCTTATAAATTCTATTGAAAGCAGAGAAAAAGTCAATATAAAACTTCGCACTCATTGGTTTGCCGTTGAATTTGTCTTTATAGTATTCGTTGGCAATTTTTTGGTCGCTATTTAGCCAACTGCCTGATTTTATTTTTTTATCATACCCGCCGAAAGTTAGTTTTTCTATTAGTTTTGCGGGGGCGTTTTTACCTTTGAATTTGGCGGTGAGTTTGGCAATAAAACAGGCGAGTTTTACTTCAAGACGTCCTTTCATAAGGGCGCTGCCACAGAGGATTGCTTTGTCGTGTAGAGAACTTTTTTCGATGTATGCTTGGGTGAGAAAAGAGCCGTAACTGTGACCAAAAATGAAGAGGGGCAACTGATATTTTTCTTTGAGCATCTTAGAGATGAAGAGTTGGTCTTGCAAAGTGTCTTCGAATAAATCGGTTCCGTCGTATAGTCCAAGGCTCTTTTCGCCGGCAGTTTTTCCGTGGGCACGGTGGTCGGCTGCAAAGACGATAAAACCTGCTTTGTTAAGCGCTTTTGCAAATTCTGCGTAGCGCTTTGCGTGCTCTGCCATACCGTGGATGATTTGGACAATGCCTTTTGCATTTTCGACATTATTCCATTCGTAGAAATAAATTTTTGCATTATCAAAACTTTCGAAAAAACCTTCTTTCATTTTTTAATCTCCTTTTTTGTTAGGCTTCGCTTGACGGCGATGTGCCAATTTTTGATGAGTTCTTTTGTTTCTTTTTGGTCTTTTTGGGGAAGAAAAGTGCATATTGGTTGACTTTGACTTTTGAGTTCGCTCATATTTTTAAAAACGCCAGTGGCAAGAGCGGTCATAAAGAAAGTGCCGAGACAAGTGCTTTCAAGATTGTATCTTTTGAGTTTTGTTTGCAAAAGGTCGCATTGGAACTGCATTAAAAAATCGTTTTGACTGCCGCCACCGTCGACATGAAGTTCCTTTATGGCATTTTTAGTTTCTTTTTGCATGGAGACAAGGACGTCGAAAGTGGAAAAAGCCATACTTTCCAAGACGGCTCTTGCCAAATGGCGTTTGTCGGTGGCGCGGGTGAGTCCAGTGATGATTCCGCGGGCTTCCATATCCCAATAAGGTGTGCCTAGTCCTGTGAAGGCGGGGACTAGGTGGACGTTTTCGTTTGAACTGATGGAGGTGGCGAGAGTGGTAAGTTGGGCAGCATTTTTAGCAAGAGAGAGATTGTTGATTGCCCAATCGACGATACTTCCGGCATTGAAGACGCTACCTTCGAGGGCATAGCAAGTGGCGCGTTTGGTTTTGTATGCCACTGTGGTGAGAAGTCCGTGTTTGCTCCAAATGGGGGTGCTGCCAGTGTTTAACAACATAAAACAACCCGTGCCATAGGTGTTTTTTGCCATTGCGCGTGTGAAACAGGCTTGACCGAAAAGTGAACTTTGTTGGTCGCCAAACAGACCGGCGATGGAGACTGCTTGCCCGAGGATGGAAGTTGAGCCGACAATATCGTCGTTGTTTACAATTTTGGGCAGGACGGAGAGCGGAATTTTGAAAAAGTTGAGCAAGTCTGCATCCCAAGTGAGAGTTTTGATATTGAAGAGCATGGTGCGACTGGCGTTGGTGACGTCGGAGACAAAACTGGCGCCGTTGGTTAGGCGAAAGACGAGAAAGCTCTCTATGGTGCCGAGGCAAAGTCGTTGTTCTTTAAGTGCTTTTTTGACTTCATGATTGTTGTCAATAAGCCATTTCATTTTAGTGGCGGAAAAATAGGCGTCAGGGATAAGACCTGTTTTTTTGTGGATAGTTTTACCCATTTTGCTGTGTTTTAGTTTTTCGCATTCCTTAGAGGTGCGTCTGCACTGCCAGACGATAGCTTTTGCAAGAGGTTCCCCGCTTTGACTGTCCCATGCAACGACTGTTTCACGCTGGTTGGTGATGCCGATGCCGTATATTTCAGCAGGGTTTATGTCTTGGCAGACTTTTTTGATGCAAGAAAGAAGCTTATGCCATATTTCTTCGGCATCATGTTCGACATAGGCAGAAAAAGGAAAATATTGACAGAAAGGTTGTTTTTCAACTTTTAAGACCTTGCCGTCTTTTTCAAAAAGAATTGCGCGCACAGATGTGGTGCCTGCATCTAACGTTAAGATATATTTCATATTAACCTCTAAACGCATTGATGGGGTGCTTTTGTAATATTATGTCTTATTTTATTTTATCATTATTCATTGTTTGTTCAAAACAATTTTAGTGTTTAATCATTTGACTTTTATGGCTTTAAAAACTATTATGAAAAGGTGGAAAATGATAGAAAAAAAGTTTTGAAAACGACTGCTGTGGTGATTGGGGCAGGAATTTGCGGCGCGTTTGTTTTTAACTCTCTGGTGTTGAAGGGAGTGGATTGTGTTTTGCTGGAACGTGGTGAAGATGTAGGTTTGTGTGCAAGCAAGGCAAATAGTGGAATTATTCATGCGGGATATGATGCCAAAGAAGGCAGTTTGAAAGCAAAATTTAATGTGGAAGGCAACCGAATGTTTGCAAAAATTGCAAAAAGACTTTCGGAGACTATTGTGGAGCGAGGTTCTCTGGTTGTGGGAGATGAGACTTCGCTGCCTAAATTGCAAAAGCTGCTTGAAAGAGGCAAAAAGAATGGCGTAAAAAACTTGAAAATTTTGGAACAAGAAGAGTTGCATGTTTTGGAGCCAAATTTAGATGACAAAATGGTCTTTGGGCTTTTTGCTAAAGATGCTAAAACTATTTCACCTTATAACTTTTGCATTTCTCTTTGTGAGGAAGCTATTTTAAACGGTGGCAATCTTATGCTTAATTTTGATACGGTGTCTATTAAAAAAAATGGAAAATATTTTGAAGTTTCAAACGGAAGAAAAAGTGTTGTTTGCAGTTATGTCATCAACTGCACAGCTGAGTCAACGAACGATATCAATGCACTTATCGGTGAAAAACAATACGACATTAGTTTTACAAAAGGTGAATATATGCTGTTTGACCACACTATGCATGATTTGGTGAGTCGGCCTATTTTCCCTCTTCCGACAGAAAAGGGGAAAGGCATTTTGGTTTGTCCAGCGGCACATGGAAATGTTTTTGTGGGACCGACTGCCAAAGATGTGAAGTTTTATGACACCTCCTTTTCGTTTGACAGCATTGATGAGATTAGAAAAAAGAGCTCAGGCATTGTGAAGGGGTTGAATTTTAGAAAAGTCAGCAAACTTTATGCTGGTGTGCGCGTTAAGATTAAAGATGATTTTGTCATTGATTTTAGTGAGAAAAATAGAGGATTTGTGTCGGTGTGTGGCATTAGTTCTCCTGGACTTTCGGCAGCGCCTGCGATTGCAAAATTTGTGGTGGACAAATTAGAGAAAGAGCAGGGGTTGGAGACAAAAAGGATTGCGTTGAAAAAAAGAAAACCTTATACCGATATTTCGAAAATGTCGCCTAGAAAACTGGATGCTTTGGTGAGAAGAGATGCAAATTATGGCGAGATTATATGTAATTGTGAAAAGATTTCCAAAGGAGAGATTCTTGAAGTTTTGAGGGGCCCTATTCAACCTTTGACAACTGATGGCGTGAAAAGACGACTGCGTGTTACTATGGGCTATTGCCAAGGATCCTTTTGTTATTCACATCTTGTGAAGGTGATGAGTGAGTTTTACGAATTGCCTGAAAAAGACATTTTAATGAGAGGAAAGCGAGGATTGGTGGTAGGCGATATTAAGGAAGGTGGCATTTATGAAAAGATTTGAGTTTGATGTCGTCGTCATCGGAGGCGGAAGTGCCGGAATGGCCAGCGCTTTGAAAGCAGACGAGAAAGGAATGCGAGTTGCCATTATTGAACGTGAAGATAGACTGGGAGGGATTTTGAACCAGTGCATTCATAACGGATTTGGCTTGAAATATTTTAAAGAAGAGTTAACTGGCCCGGAATATGCAGCAAAGTTCGCTGAAAGAATTAAAGAAAGCAGAGTAAAGACTTTTCTTTCCACAAATGTTTTGAAGATTGAAAACCGGTTTGAAATAACCGCGGTGAATAGGTTGGGAGTGATAAAGATTATTGCCAAGTCCATTGTGCTGGCGACAGGATGTAGAGAGCGTCCAGCTGCATCGATATTTTTATCAGGAAGTCGGCCGACAGGTGTAATTACCGCAGGAAGTGCACAGAAATTTGTGAATATTTATGGCAAGATGATTGGGAGAAATGTCATTATCGTTGGGAGCGGTGACATTGGTTTGATTATGGCAAGAAGACTGCGTTCTGAGGGCGCAAACGTGCTGGGGGTGTATGAAATTATGCCTTATGTTTCGGGTTTAAAACGAAATGTGGTGCAATGTCTTGAAGATTTTAACATTCCGCTTTTTATTTCGAAGACGGTGGTGGAAGTGGTGGGTGAAGATAGGGTGGAAGGTGTGTGGGTGGCACCAGTGAGAAAAGATTTCTCGTTTGATTTGGCAAAAAAAGAGTTGGTCGTGTGTGATTCGGTAATTTTGAGCGTAGGGCTGGTGCCTGAAAATGAGATGGCTTTTGCCTTGGGAATGAAACAAAACGTTGCAACCTTTGGACCTGTGGTGGACGAGTATTTGCAGACTTCGATAGAAGGAATTTTTAGTTGTGGGAATGGATTGCATGTGCATGACGTCGTGGACAATGTGTCGATGGAAGCAGAAGTGGCGGGAGAAAACAGTGCAAAGTTTGTTCTGGGCGAACTTGTTTTGGGAGAGAAATTTGCGATAAAAAGAGGGGTGGGAGTGAGATATGTCAATCCGTCTTGTTATTACGCAGGAGAGGGTTTTTTGAATCTTTCGTTTAGAGTTAGTGATGTTTTTAGGAAAGCAAAAATTGTGGTTAAGAATGGAAACAAAGTCATAAGAGAAGTTGAAAGAGAAATTCTCTTGCCTGCTGAGATGGAAAGAATTGTGGTGGCAAAAAAAGATTTGAGCGGTGAGATTGAAGTGCTTGTTAAAGTGGAGGAGAGAAGATAATGGAAATGACGTGCATTATGTGTCCTATCGGGTGCACTCTCAAA